>JAEUKG010000244.1 GCA_016794325.1 Myxococcales bacterium
CGTCGCCCGATCCGACCGTCGCGGCACAGATGCACCTCGCCCATGGCCCCCGCCCCGAGCAGCGCCTCGCGCAGGTACCGCGCGCCCGGGGCGGTCCCCGCGGCGCGCGGCTCGGCGCGCGGCTTGACCGGGGCGTCGAGCGTCTCCTCGTCGAGGGTGGGCGGATCGTGGACCACCCCGACGTCGGTCCGCTCGAGAGCTCCGCCGGGGCCGTCGGCTTGGCGGTCAGCGTCGCCGGGATCGTCCATGCAGCGATGATCGCTGGCCGCGCGGGAGCCGTCGAGGCCGTTCGCGGCGCCTCTCCGTCCGCGCGGGAGCCGTCGAGTCGAGGTCCGAAGGCGCCGAGCGCGCAGCCCTTGCGGCACGCGCGGGCGAATGGCAAACCAACCCCATGGCGACGAAGAAGGCGTCCTCGTGGAAGCGGGGCCGAGGCAAGCTGGGCGTGCTCGAGCCGCTGCTCGGCGCGTGGCAGGCGGAGGTCGCGTCGAGCCGCGGCGCCGTTCGATGCATACGCACGTTTTCGCGAGTGCTGTCGGGCGCTTGGATCCAGCTCGACGCGCGGTGGGAGCTGCCCGGCAAGGCCTACGAGGAGCGCGCGCTCTACGGCGTCGACGCGGGCGGTGAGCTCGTCTTCCACTCCTTCACGTCCGACGGGAAGCGCTCCGAGGGCCGGCGCGCCGACGCGGCCGACGTGCACCCGGAGGCGGTGGCGTTCGTCGCCGAGATGCCGGCGGGGACGGCGCGGATGGTCTACTGGCCCGGCGACGACGGCGCGCTGTGCTGGGCGGTGGAGTCCAAGACGAAGAAGGGCTGGAAGCGCTTCACCCACCACGTCTACCGCCCCGTCGCCGCTCGCCGCCGGGCGTGACCTTCTAAGGTGCGCGCGGCGCCGCGCGAGGCATGCTCTCGGCATGCTCCGCGTCGGTCTCCGAGCTCCCTTGGCTCCGCTCTCCGCCGCCCTCCTGCTCGCCGCGTGCGGCCCTGCGGTCGTCGGTCGCTCGGCTGGCGTCGAGGTCGACTGTCCGGGGGAGCGCGATCGGCTCCCCTGGGCGCCCGCTGGGGCCAGCGCCGACGTGGCGTCGACCCACGCCGAGGAGGTGGCGCGTCGCGTCCGCCGACACGTCGTCCTCGACGGCTGCCCTGGCGCCGTCTTCGCCAGCTCGATCGAGCGCGCGCGCGCGGCGCTGCCGCCGGACGCCGACGACGCGCGGGCTCGCCTCGAAGAGGCGCGCGGGCAGAGCGCGAGCGCGGCCGCGCTCTACGACGCGTACGTCACGCGCCCCGACGCGCCCGCCGAGCGGCGGTACCTCGCGTTCGTCGATCGGATCGCCCTCCTCCGAAGCCAGCAGGATCGCGACGGCGGGCGCGAGCGCTGCGGTCGCGCGGTCGCGGCGCTGCGCGACACGCCCTACCGCCTCGCCGCGCTCGACCGCTGCGCGAGGCTCGTCGGCGACGCGTCGTTCATGACCGAAGACGACGCGGCGTTCCACCGCGCCGGGATGCGCGAGCACCGCGAGGGGCTGGACGCGCAGGGGCGCGAGACCGCTGCGCGCGAGCGCGCCGCGGCCGACCGAGAGCGGGCGAGCCGCGCCGCACACCGGGAGGAGGCGGAGCGGTGCTACGCGAGATGCGTCGACCGCTGCCACGACGACCCGCGGCTGTCGCCGGGAGGGGCCGTGGATCCGCGCTGCGCCGACGCCTCGCGGTCGTGCCGCCGGGAGTGCGGCGGGGGCTGAGTCAGCGGGCGAAGATCGCGACCCGATTCGGGTAGTCGGCGGTGACGCGGAAGAAGCGCAAGGCGCTGCCCCCCAGGGCGCCGTCGATCCGCGCGTCCATCATGCTCGACATGAACTCGTGGAGGTTCGGGTCCTTGCGGAGGGTGAACCACACCGGGCCGACCTCCTGGCCCGCGACGCGGATCTTCGGCACCTCGATGATCGCGCTGCCGGTGCCGCGCTCGGCCTTCTCGACGAAGCGCCAGTCGGGGTGCCGGCTCCGCCAGCGAGCCGCCTTGCTCTCGGCGATGAAGCTCGTCCCGCGCGACTCGGGCCCTGGGCCGAGCGCCGCCTCGGCCGCGGGGCTGACGTCGATCGTCGCGCCGGTGTCGAAGAGGACGTCGACCTGCTCGTCGTCGATCTCGACCGAGATGCGTGCAAAATGCATCGCCGGCTGGCCGTCCGCCGCGAGCCGAAAGTGGAGGGGGACTCGCTGCTCGGGGCGATGCGCCGGGGTCGACCCTCGGGGGTGCCAGAGCAGCCGCTTGCCGGGGTAGTCGAAGGTCCAGACGCGGCCTCCGAACCAGCCCTGCCCGAGGAAGCCGTCGTCGCCGGCGCTGGTGAAGTGGCGGTCGCGCTCCACCACGACGTAGCGCGACCGCAGCGCCGCCGGCTGGTGGATGGCGAGCGGCGCGGGGATGCCCGCTCCGTCGCGCCACTCGGGGATCGGCGCCGTGACCAGCTTCTCCGGAGAGCCCTCGAGGGGAGCGGAGGTCAGACCCAGCCGCTGCACGACGTCCGGGTAGACGAACTGCGACCCTCCGCCGGAGTCGGTGTAGAAGCGGAGCGTCCGGCCGTCGATCGTCGTCGGGCGGACGAAGATCCGGTCGGCGACGAACTCGGAGGGCAGCACCACCTCGTCGCGCTCGGGCGCGGTCGCCGCCCCGACCTTGGCGGTCTGCGCGGGCGGCGGCGTCGCGGCGGGGGCGCCGCAGGCCTGGGTGAGCGCCACGAGCGCTCCCGCCCCCAGGATCCCGAGCGGAGCGGAACAGCGGAGCGTGTGGTTTTCCGGCGCCATGCGTCGCAGGATACACATCCGGGGCTCGCTCGGCCGATCGTCGACGCCCGCTCGGTGATCGTCGACAACCGACATCGCCTCGGGTGTGATGACCACGTGGGATTCCGCGTGCGCCGTGTCGCGCCGTTGCTCTTCTTCTCGGGGCTCTGCGCGCTCGTCTATCAGGTCGCCTGGCTTCGAGAGCTGCGCCTGGTCTTCGGGGTCTCGACCGCCGCGTCGGCCGCGGTGCTCGCGGTCTTCATGGGCGGGCTCGGCCTCGGCGGCCTCTGGTTCGGCGGTCGCATCGATCGCTGGAAGAACGCCCTCGAGGTCTACGCGAAGCTCGAGCTCCTCGTGGCTGCGACCACCGCCGCGACGCCGATCCTCATGGCGCTCGCGCGGAGGCTGTACTTCGCGAGCGGCGGCGCGCACGCCCTCGGGGGATCGGGGGCGACCGCGCTCCGGCTCGTGCTCGCGGCGCTCGTGCTCGCGGCCCCGACCCTGCTCATGGGCGGCACCTTGCCCGCCGCGGCGAAGG
>JAEUKG010000251.1 GCA_016794325.1 Myxococcales bacterium
CGCGCCGAGAGCTACTTCACCGCCGGCGCGCAGCAGGCGCTCGACGCCAACGACTTCGCCCTCGCCGAGCGCCTCGCCGAGCGCGCCACGACCGACGCCACCGCCGCCGATCGCCGCGGCGAGCTCGCGCTCGTGCGCGCCGAGGCCGCGGCGTGGTCGGGCGACCCCGCGCGCGCGATCGTCCACGCGCGCGCGGCGGTGGGCTCGCTGACGGTGGGCACCGACGCGTGGTTCGCGGCCGCGGCGGTCCTGGCCGAGGCCGCGATGAAGCGCGGCGACGCGGCCTCCGTCTCCGACGTCGCGCGCCGCGTGAGCGAGGCGCCGTGGGGCGAGGCGACCTCGCTCGCGCGCCTGATCTCCTCGGCGCGGGTGCTCGGGGCCGCGGCCCGCACCTCGAGCTTCTCCGCGCACGAGGCGCTCCTCACCCAGCTCGAGGAGCACGCCGCGAGCTTGGCGGAGACGGAGCCCTTGGCGCGCGGCTGGCTCGCGTCGGCCCGCGCCGAGCGCGCCGCGTGGACGGGCGACGCCGCGGGCGTGGCCGAGCTCACGCGCGCCGCCGCCGACGCCTTCACCGAGGCCGGCGACACGCGCGCGAGCTGCACGCACCGCCTCCGCGCGGCGTTCGCGCTCCTGCAGCTCGGCCTCTTGTCCCGGGCCGAGCCCCTCCTCGACGCGGTCGTGGCCGACGCCACGCGCCTGAGCCTGGGCTCGCTGCTCTTGGTGGCGCGGCAGGCGATGGGTCAGCTCTTCTCCCGTCGCGGCGACCTCGCGCGCGGACGCGAGATCCTCCTCGACTGCGTCGAGCGCGCGCGCGCCCAAGAGAGCCCGTTCGACGAGGGCGTCGCCTACTGCTACCTCGCCGGCGCCGCGCGCATCGGAGGCGACCACGAGACGGCGGTGACCGAGTCCCGCCTCGCCATCGAGCGGTTGACCGGCAGCCCCACCTACCTCGCCGGCGCGAACGCGCTCCTCGCGCTGTCGCTCGTGGACCTCGGGCGCGCGGCCGAGGCGTTCGCCCCCGCGGAGCTCGCGATCGGGACGCTGCGCGCGCTCGGAGGCTCCGTGGAGGGCGAGCTCATCGTGCGGCTCGCGTGGGCCGAGGCGCTCTCCGCGAAGGGCGACGCCGAGGGAGCGAGGGCGGCGATCCGCGAGGCGCGCGAGCGGCTCCTCGCGAAGGCGGCGAGGATCGAGGACCCCGAGCGGAAGAAGGCGTTCTTGTCGCAGATCCGCGAGCACGGCCGGATCCTCGCGCGGGCCGGAGAGTGGCTCGTCGACGCGTGAGCGCGCGCGCCGCCGCGGCGTGCGTCGCGGCGTGCGTCGCGGCGAGCGTGGTCGCGGCGTGCGCGACCGCGCCCGCCCCGGCGCGGCCCGAGGTCCCGGCCGCGCGCGTGCCACGATCGAGCTCCAACGTGCTACGCGCGGACTACGCCGGGAGCGCCGCCTGCACCCCGTGCCACGAGGAGCTCGCGCGCGCGTTCGCGGCGGCGCCGATGCACTCGATGACGCGCGACGCCCGCACCGCGACGATCCACGCGCCGTTCGACGGTCGGACCTTCACCCAGAAGGGCGACGACGCGCGCCTGGAGACGCGCGGGCGCGAGCGCTTCTTGCTCCTCCGGTCGAAGCGGAGCGGGGAGAAGGTGTTCCGCGTCACCAAGGTGATCGGCGGCCGCCACCGCGAGGATTTCGTGGGCGAGCCCGTCGCGAGCGCGACCGAAGGCACGCCCGCGCTCGGCGGCGACGAGGTGATCCTCCCCGTCTCGTGGATCCTCGAGAAGAAGCGCCTCCGCTACAAAGGCTACTCGGTGATGGTGCGCGAGCGGCCGGGCCTCGTCGAGGGCCCGGTGTGGGCCGAGACGTGCATCTTCTGCCACAACACGGTCCCCTACGTGAGCACGGTGCTCGGCGCCCTCGCCGAGGGGAGCGGCGGCGCCGCTCGCGCCTACCAGGGCACGTTCGTGGATCGCATGCTCCCGCCGGAGCGGCGCGCCACCTACGCCGTGACCGACCCGACCGCGCTCTCGGCGGCGCTCGACGGCGAGATCCGACGCATCGGCGGGCGCCCCGGCGCCGGCTCGATCGCCGAGCGCCTGCGCGCCGCCGCCGAGGAGACGCGCTCCCACTTCCGCGCGCCGCAGCTCGTCGAGCTCGGCATCGGCTGCGAGTCGTGCCACAACGGCGCCGCCGCCCACGCCGCCGATCCGCGCGCGCGGCCGAGCCTCTGGCCCAAGAGCGACGCGTTCGCCGTCACCCCGCCGCGCGACGAGGACCCGCGCGCAGCGGCCGTGACCCGGGCGTGCGCGCGCTGCCACCAGGTGCTCTTCAGCGGCTACGAGCACACCTGGGAGGGCGGCAAGCGCACCGCCAACGCCGGCGGAAGCCACATCAACTCGGGGGAGGCGCGCGATCTCCTGCTCGGCGCGTGCCGGACCAAGCTCGCCTGCACGCAGTGCCACGACCCGCACGCGCGCGACGCGACCGCGCGCGCCCGCGGCGGCGGGCTCGCCGCGTCGAACGCCCAGTGCACGTCCTGCCACCCGAGCCTCGCCGCCGAGGACGCGCTCGCCAAGCACACCCACCACGCGGCGAGCGGCGCCGGCAGCGAGTGCGTCGCCTGCCACATGCCGAAGAAGAACATGTCGCTCGACGGTCGGCTCACGCGCTACCACCGCATCGCGTCACCGACGGACCCGGCGAAGGTGACGCTCGACCGCCCGCTCGAGTGCGCCCTCTGCCACGGCGACAAGACCGTGCGATCGCTGGTCGACGCGATGGAGCGCTGGTGGCCCGCGCGCCGCTACGATCGCGCCGCGGTCGCGCGCCTGTACGGCGGCGAAGACGAGAACGTCCTCCTCGCGACCGCCCGCTCGGGCAAGCCCCACGAGCGCGCGGTCGCCTTCTTCCTCCTCGGCGAGGCCAAGCGCGCCGACGCGCTCCCCCTCCTCCGCGAGGGGCTCAAGCACGACTATCCCATCGTGCAGGGCTACGCCGAGTCCGCGATCGAGGCCATCACCGGGCGACCGGCCGACCGCGACGCGCCCTGATCGCCGCTCAGCGAGGCGCGCGCTCGAGGCCGTAGCGGGCGAGGCGCCGGTAGAACGTGGCGCGCGGAATCCCCAGCATCTGCGCGACCTTGCGGACGTTCCAGCCCTCGCGCGCGAGCGCCGCCGCCAGGACCTCGCGCTCGTCCTTGCGGCGGGCGCGGCCGGGCGACGCGAGGCCCGGCACCTCCAGGATCTCGGGGCCGTCGCCGAGGTAGAACGCGCGCGCGAGCGCGCTCTCGAGCTCGCGGACGTTGCCCGGCCAGCCGTGGCGGACGAGCTGCCCCATCGCCGCGGGCGAGAGGCGGCGGTCGCTGCCCGAGCGCTGGCGGAGGCGCTCGACGAAGAGCTCGGCGAGCGCGGGCACGTCGTCGATGCGCTCGCGCAGCGGCGGGAGGGTGAGATCGACGACGGCGACGCGGTAGTAGAGGTCCTCGCGGAACTGGCCGCCGTCGATCTGCGCGCGAAGATCGCGGTGGGTCGCGGACACGATGCGCGCGTCGACCGGGATCACGCGGGTGCTGCCGAGCGGGCGCACCTCGCGCTCCTGCAGGACGCGGAGGAGCTTCACCTGCATCGCCAGCGGCATCTCGCCGATCTCGTCGAGGAACAGCGTGCCCCCCCGCGCCGCCACGAAGAGGCCCGGCTTGTCGTGCGCGGCGCCCGTGAACGCCCCGCGCACGTAGCCGAAGAGCTCGGCCTCGAGGAGCGGCTCGGGGAGCGCTCCGCAGTTGACGGCCACGAACGGACCGCCGCGGCGCGCGCCGTGCTCGTGGATCGCGCGGGCGACGAGCTCTTTGCCGGTGCCGCTCTCGCCGCGGACGAGCACGGGGACGTCGACGTCGGCGACGCGACGCGCGGTCTCGAGCGCGGCGGCCATCGCGTGGCTCCGCGTGGCGATCTCCGGGAAGGGCGACGAGACGGCGGCGACGACGCGCCCGAGGTCGACCGGCGCCGCGGGCGCGGCCGCGGCGCGGCTCGCGAGCTCGCGGGCGAGGCGGGCCTCGGCGCGGTGCCGGGCCACCACCGACCCGAGCCCCTCGAGGAGGATTCGCACCGTCCGCTCGTCGTCGGGCGAAAACGCCCCGGCGGTGAACCGGTTGTCGAGGTACAGCGCCCCCTCGACCCGCCCCTCGGCGAACACGGGGACGCAGAGGACCGAGCGGAGACCGAGCCGGTGCGCCGTCGCCGTGGGGCGGCTGTCGACGGCGCGCGCGTCGGCGAGCGCCACCACCTCCCCGGTCTCGATGACGCGGGCGGCGATGCTCCGCCCGTACTTCTGGCGCGGCCGCTTGATGGCGCCGTGGTCGACGTTCTTGGCGGCCGCGACGTGGAGCTCGTCGCCCGCGCCTCGCCGCAGGAGGAAGCCGCGCTCGGCCCCCGTCTCCGCGATCGCCTCGTCCACGATGCGTGCATACGCATCGGTCTCGGAGGTGGCCGCGAAGACGCGCAGCAGCCGCCGAGGCAGCTCCGTCGCCGCCTGCGCGGCCTGCGGCGAGGGCGGCGGCGACGCCGGCGAGGGGCCGCGAAGGTCGGCCGGGAGCGCGGCGCGGAGCTCCTCCTCGAGGCGACGGGCCGCCTCGACGTGAGGCGACGCGGCGAGGCTCGCGCCGGTGGCGAGGAGGACGCGACCGAGGAGCGCATGAGCCGACCGCGCCAGGCGCGGCCGCTTCGCGCGCTCGGCGGCGGCGAGCGCGTCGCGGGCGGCCGCGAGCGCCTCGTCGGTCGCCCCCGTCGCCGCCGCCCGCTCCGACCACGCGAGCTCGACCCGCGCGAGGACGTCGTCGGCCCCGAGGGCGATGGCGTCGTCGCGGAGCTCCTCGGCCAGGCTCCGCGCGCCCGCCGCGTCTCCGCGCGCGACCCGCGCCGCGAGGACCAACGTGAGCGCCTCGGCGCGCTCGCGCGGAGCGCCGGCGCACGCGTCCGCCGCCGCCCGGCCGAGGCTCTCGGCGTCGTCGGGGCGGCCGCGCGCGAGCGCGATCTCGCCGAGCACGTGGGTCCGGCTCGCGCGCTCGATCGGGCCGAGCGCGTCGGGGGGAGCGAACGACAGCTCGAGCTCCGCGCGGTCCCACGCCTCGAGGTCGGCGAAGAGCCGCGCGCGGTAGAGCGCGACGAGGACGCACGTTCGATCCGACCCCGCCGCGCGCGCGAGGTCTCGGGCCCGCGCGTACCCCGACAGGGCGCGCCCGTGGTCCCCCGCCTGGTGCCGCGCGACCGCCAAGTTCACGGTGGCGGAGAGCTCGAGGTCGTCGAGCGCGCTCCGCCGCGTCTCGCCGAGCGCGCGCGTGTACGACCTCACCGCCTCGTCCAGGCGCCCCGCGCGAAGCGCGATCGTCGCCCGCGCGTTGTGGAGGCGGAAGCGCCGCCGCGGGGACGGCGGCTCCGCGAGATCGGCGAGGTCGGCGGCGGGCCCGGCGAGGTCCCCCGCGAAGCTCCTCGCGAGCGCGCGCGAGACGACGAGATCCGCGCGCGTCTCGACGTCGATCTCCCCGCCGAGGGCGGCCGAGGCGGCGCGCTCCGCCTCGGCGAAGCGGCCGAGCCGGAGGAGCGCGATCGTCTCGTCGACCCTCGCCGCGACGAGCCTCGAGCGCGCGAGGGCGGGGAGCGCCCGCTGGCTATTCCTTCGGAGATAGATGCGCCCGAGCACGAGCCA
>JAEUKG010000273.1 GCA_016794325.1 Myxococcales bacterium
GCGCCGCCGCTGGCGCGGAGCGTTCGCGTCAGGGCTGACCGACACCAAGCCGCCCGCCCGCGGCGCGCCCGGGCTGCGGGCGCCGCGTGGGAAGGGACCGCAGGCGAAATCGAAATCGAGCCGATATCCCCAGGTCGGAGAAAAATACGAGCGCTCCTATTTTCGGGGCGCCCGACGTTTCACACGCGCGATCCGTCCGCGTCCGCCCCCGCGTCCGCGTCCGCGTTCGCCTTCGCGCGCGCCGCCCCAACCGCTATTCTTGGTCGATGGCCCGGCGCGCGGCTCTCCACTCGACCCCGAGCCGGGAGCTCGTCGCGCTCGCCGTCCGCGACAACGCCAGGTTCAAGGGCGTAGTGAGCGAGATCGAGCGGCGTGCGCCGGACCGCGCCGCGTTCGACGCGATCGTCGTCGCGCGCGCGAGCGGCGCGATGCCGCCGTGGCTGGCTGCGGTCCTCCTCGGTCGTGCGCGCATCGACGACGGCTACGCGATGGTCCGCCAGATCCTGGTCGACGCTCCCGGGCTCCTCGCCGAGTCGTACGCGGGCGCGGCGATGGCGAGGCTCGGAGGGGAGCGTGCCTTCGACGACCTCGCGGCGCTCATGCTCGACGCGCCGCGGCTCGTGAGCCGAGAGGGCGCAGCGGAAGGCCTCGCGCTGCTCCGCCGCCCCACCACCGCGTCGCTGCTGCTGCGCGCGACGAGGCAGGGGCGGATCCGACGACAGACCGCCGCGTGCCTCGTCGGAGATCTCCCGGACGCGGCCTCCACGATCGCGGAGTGGCTCGGGGGCGACGACGCGCTCGCCGAGCAGATGGCGATCGGCGCCGCCCTCGCGTACTTGGCGCGCGTGGACGCCGTCCTCCCTCCCGCGCTCGCGCACGCCGTCGAGGTGACGATCCGCTCGGGCCGAGTGAAGCAGTCACCGAGCACGAGGCAGCATCTCCTCGAGCGGCTCCAAAGAGCGGCCTCGAAGGCCTGACGAATTCCCCACCCATGGGAGGTCTCACCGAATTCATGGAATGGCGTACCAGGCGGGGCGTGGAGCTCCAGCGGCCATGACTGCGCCATCCTGCCGATTCACTCGTCATCAGGTGCCGCGGGGCACGCTTGCAGACCTTGAAACACCGAACCGGCTGTATCTGATGAAGAACGTGTCGCGAATGCGCGCGACCTATCAGGTCCGCATGCTGCTTTGCAGGGCTGAAGAAGACGGAAAGAAGCTGGTGTTGCGGCTCCCGAAGACCTGCAAGCTGGGTGACGATCTCGTGAGCCTTCGCCGCGAACATCCAGCGACGATCATCGTCGAGAGGGTCTAGGCGCCAATGGGGCTCTACCTCTGCGTGTTCGACGGCGAGGACGAGCTCGAAGGGGTCGAGGTCGGCCGCTACGGCGACTTCGGTCTCTTCCGCGACACGGTTCGGGACCGACTGGAGCGCGGCGTCCCCGGAGCGCGATTTCCGGTCTTGATGAAGCACTCGGACTGCGACGGCGTCTGGTCGCCCGAGGAGGCGGAGGCGCTGCGAGAGGAGCTGGCCATCATCGCCGGTGAGCTCGCGCAGGAGCCGCCGATGCCCCTTCCGGAAGGCTGGAAGCGGTCCGTCGCAAGGACCCTGGGGCTGTCACCGGCGAACCTGCTCGACTGCTTCTTCGACGTGGACGGCGAGCCGCTCGTGGATCGGCTTCGCGGGCTTTGCTCGTGCGCGGCCCAGCGCAGGCTGCCGATTCTGTTCCAGTAGGCGGATGGCAACAGGGACCGGAAGGTGCTCCATGAACGTATGGGACGCGTTGGACGGCGAATTCGCGCGATTTCCCGAGCTGGCAGCGTGTGGAGTGCCCGAGAGCACCATCAACGCCGCGGAGATTCGACTCGGGTGCAAGTTCGCGGAGTCCTACCGTCGGTTCCTCCGTCAGTACGGTGCAGGACTGGTGGGTGACGGGCCGATCCTCGGGCTTGCCCGCGCTGAGGCCATGGGCGAGGACCTGTGGTCCGTCGTGGAGACCACCGAACGATTCCGAAGGGACAACTGGCCGGGGGCGGATGTCTGGTACATCGTCTCGGTTGACGGCTCTGGGAATCCTGTAGGTGTGGATGCGCAGGGATCGGTGTGGCTGTCGGATCACGACGTCGGAGAGGTCGTGGCGATCGCGTCATCTTTCGAGGAGCTCCTGAGGCTGAAGTGCGCTGGTCCGTAGAGTGATTGTGCCTGCGCCCGCGTCCGCGTCTCGCCCTCGCGTCCACACCTCGGCCGCGCGGGGGAAGCGCCCCTCTTGCCCCGAACTCGAACTCGAACCCGACCGCGAACGCGAACCACCCGGCGCCGGAATCGCGCTCGCCATGCTCGGTCCTTCAGCGCGACCAGAGGAGCGGCAGATCGAGCTCGATCGCGTCGAAGGGTACCGCGCGCACCCTCGCGTCGCCGCGGTGCGCGCCCGCGAAGCGGTACGTCTCGCCGTCGAGCTCCAGGACCTCGAGGAGCTTCACGTCGGGGTCGAGGAGCCAGACGTGCGGCACGCGGTCGCGCGCGTACACGCCGAGCTTGTCGGTGCGGTCCAGCGCCGCGGTGGAGGGCGACAGGACCTCGCAGACCCAGTCGGGAGCGAGCGAGAGATACGGCTCGTCGGGGAGCTCGGGCAGGCGCGCGCGCTTCCACCCGGCGAGGTCGGGGACGAGGACGTCGCTCGCGAGGTGAAGCTCCGGCTCGTCGAGGAGGATCCAGCCGCCCGGTCCGCCGCGCCCGCGGTTGAACGGCGGACCGAGCTCGTCGCCGAGAGAGCTCGCGGCGCCCGCGTGACGCAGGCGCGGCCGCGCGTGGGCGTGGAGCACGCCGCCAATCAGCTCGCCCACGAGGTGGGGCGGAAGGGCTTCGAGGTCGGCGTACGTCGCCGCCACGCGGCGGGGGTTTGCGGCCACGAGCGCATGGTAGCACCCCCGCCCCCGCGTTCCCGCCCCCGTCACACCCCGAACACCCCCCTCACCACCTCCGTCAAGAACCCCACCGGCCGATAAAAAATCACGTTCGCCACCCCCGGCAGGAACATGAAGATCCCCATCAGCACCGCGAACCCGTACCTCTCGAGCGGCTTCACCACCCGGTCGAGCACCGGCGGCAGCAGCCTGTGCCCGTCGAGCGGCGGGATCGGCAAGAAGTTGAACACGCACAGCCCGACGTTGAGCGTGAGCGTCGCCTGCAGCAACAAGCCGAGCGCGTTCGGCCGCACCTTCCCGCTGTCCGTCACCTGCTCGAGCGGCACCCCCGCGCGCGTGAGCGCCGCGAGCGCCGCCCCGCACGCGAGCGCGATGAGCAAGTTCGACAGCGGCCCCGCCGCGGCGACGGCGGCCATCCCGAGCCTCCTCGGGACCTTCGGGTGGAAGCGCGCGGGGCGCACCGGGACCGGCTTCGCCCACCCCAAGAACGCCACCCCGCCCATGAGGACCGAGAGCGCAGGGATGATGAACGTCCCGAACGGGTCGGCGTGGGCGAGCGGGTTCAAGGTCAGCCGCCCTTCGCGCTTGGCGGTGTCGTCGCCGAGCCGGTAGGCCACGAAGGCGTGCGCGAGCTCGTGCACCGTCAGCGAGAGCAGCATCGGCACGAGCGAGAGGGCCAGGCGACGCGCGAGGTCGGCGATGTCCATGGCCCCATGGTACCCGAGGGAGCCCTTCTTCTTTGCTCCCGGGGGTACTACCATGGACGACCGTGGAACCCGCCCCCGCGCTCGGACAAAAGGCGTGCCCGACGTGCGGCACGCGAATGCCGGGGGACGCGCTCTACTGCCCGAACGACGGCACCCCGCTGCGCCCGAGCCACTCCGGCTCCGATCAGGCCGCCGAGCCCGACGGCTACATCGGGATGGAGATCGCCGGCCACATCGAGATCAAGCAGCTCGTCGGCATCGGCGCGATGGGGCGCGTGTACCGCGCGTTCCAGAGCGGCATCGAGCGCGACGTGGCGGTGAAGATCCTCCACAAGGAGCTCAGCAACAACCAGCAGCTCGTCGCCCGCTTCACCCGCGAGGCCAAGGTCGCGTCGAAGCTCCAGCACCCGAACGTCGTGCAGGTGCTCCTGAACGGCCAGCTCCCCGACGGCGCGCTCTACATCGTGATGGAGTACCTCGACGGGATGTCGCTGCAGAGCGCCATGCTCGGCGGGGGCGGGGCGCTGCCGCTGCCGCGCACGCTCCACCTCGCGCTCCAGCTCTGCGACGCGGTCGGCGAGGCGCACGTGCAGGGCATCGTCCACCGCGATCTCAAGCCCGAGAACGTGATGCTCGTGCGCCGCGGCGAGAGCCGCGACTTCGTGAAGGTGCTCGACTTCGGCATCGCGCGCCTCAACTGGGGCGAGCAGTCGATGGCGACGGCGGCGGGGCTCATCTTCGGCACCGCGCGCTACATCTCCCCGGAGGGGGCGCAGGGCAAGGCGGTCACCCCCCAGGGCGACGTGTATTCGATCGCGACCATCATCTACCAGATGCTCGCCGGTCGTACGCCGTTCGAGGGCGAGCAGGCGGTCGCGCTCCTCGTGCAGCAGATCCACGACGCCCCAACCCACCTGCGGGCCCACGGCCGCGCGTCGTACGTCCCCGATCCCATCGCCGACGCGGTGATGAAGAACCTCGCCAAGGATCCGGAGGCGCGCGACCCCGACGCGCGCACGTTCGGGCGGACGTTGCTCGAGGCGTCGCGCCTCGTGGGGCTCTCGCTCGAGGAGATCTCGAGCCCGCTCCTCCTCGGGCGGCCGAGCCAGCCCGTGTCGCTGCCGGCGATGCAGCGCACCCGCCAGCTCGAGCTCTCGCCCGAGCTCGCCGAGCGCCTCACCGCGAGCCCGGTGAGCCCGCAGGTCGCCGAGCTCGCGCGCCAGACGCCCACCGGCGCCGGGCCCTCCGCGGCGACGGTGAAGTGGACGCCGCCGCTCGACGTGCAAGAGCAGATGGCGCAGGGGATGGTCGCGCGGGCGTCTTCGGTGACGCCGAGCCCGCCCGTCTCCGGCAGCGGCCACGCGCCGCCCCGCACCGAGGTTCCGGAGGCGCGCGCGCCGGTCCCCACGCCGCCGCCGTCCGGCGTCGACACGACGATGGACGACGCGACGCCGCCGCCCACGCCGCCGCCGCGCGGCTCGTCGCCCGACGCGGGGCGCGTGGTCACCGAATACGGCTCGCCGGTGCCCCCCGCCCGCGAGCCGTCGCGGCCGTCCTATCCAAGTCGGCCCAGTCGGCCCCCAGAGGTCGACACCACCCTCGGCGACGCCGAGCCCGCCAGCCGCGGCCGCTTCCGCACCGCGGCGCTCGTGGCGCTCTGCTTCCTGCTCGGCGTCCTCGTCGCGGCGGTGGCGGCCTACAAGATGGGGCGCGCCGGCCCCGACGCCGGCCGCGAGGAGCTCGTCTCGCGCACCCAGGACGCGCTCGGGCGCCGCCATTTCGTCGAGCCGCCGGGCGACAACGTGCGCGATCTCAGCGCCGAGGGACTGCGCCGCTGGCCCGGCGACTCGCGTCTCGTCCAAGCCCGCGCCCGCGCCGCCGAGGAGCTCGTGGGGCAGGCGAGCGCCGCCAAGGGCGACGAGGCGCTCCGGCTCGCGCGCCTCGCTCGGGATCTCGACCCCGCCAACGCCCAGGCCAAGAAGCTCGTGTCGGAGCTGGAGGAGGGCTCGCCGACGCCCCCCACGAGCAGCTCCGCTCCGCCGACGGTGCCCCCGCTGCGCGGCACCACGACGGCGCCGACGGGCGCGGGGACCGTCGCCCCGCCCGCGGGCCCGGCGAAGGTCACGCTCGACGTCACGAACCCCAAGCCGCGCGTGGGCCAGCCCATCGAGCTCGTCGCGAAGGTGACGTCGCCCTCGAAGGCCAAGGCGACCGAGGCCGAGTTCACGATCACCGGCCCCGGCCTCGCCGGCGTTCGGCTCCCGGCCAACGAGGACGGCGGGTTGTTTCGTGCAGGATACACGTTCTTCGAGGCCGGGAAGTTCGACGTCGTCTTCACCGCGAAGGTCGACGGCGCGTCCGTCCGCACGTCGCGGGTGGTGACCCCCGGCGACGGCGCGACGGTGACACCTCCGCCGCCCGCCAGCACGACCGCGCCACCGCCCCCGTCGAGCTCGGTGAAATGGCTCTGAAGCGGCTCGCGTCGTCGTCGTCGTTGCTCGTCGTGCTCGCCGCCTCGCGCGCGGCCGTCGCCGACGAGGCCAAGCCGTCGCGCGCCCCCGAGGAGTCGCGCCCGCACACGATGGCGGTGCTCGAGGCCGGCATCATCGCGCTGCCGAACGCGCCGATCTCGTCGTCGCAGCGCGGCGGCGCCACGCCCTTCGGCACCATCGGCCGCGGCGACGCGACGGTGATGACGGGCATCCGCCTCCTCTACCGAGGCGGCACCGACTGGGCCATCGGCGCCGGCGCGCTCTTCGGCCCGAACCCGACCTCCGACACCGAATACGGCGGCTTGAAGGGCCTCCGGCGCTCGCACTCGCGAAGCTACCTCTCGCTCGGCACCGAGGGTCGCTACGTGCCGCTCCGCTACCGCGCGATCGAGGGCTGGGTCGGCGTGACGGCCGGCTTCGTGATCATCGCCGACCGCTTCACGACGTCGGCGGGGCCGGACGTGCCGCCCGTGCTCGGCGTCAAAGAGACCACGATCCGCACCGAGGGCTTCTCGGTCGGCGTCCAGGCGGGCGCGAGCTGGTCGTTCGCCGAGCACTGGGCCGCCGGGCTCACCGCGCGCGCGAACCGGTGGATCCTCCCGAGCGAGCCCGCGTGCGCCCCCATCGGCGACTGCGGCACCCTGAAGGGCACGGTCGAGGCGTTCGAGGTCGGCCTCACGCTCGGCTACCGCATCCCGCTCTGAACCGCGCTCCCCACCCCCACGCGCGAGCCGGTTCGCGCGCGAACCCGCGCGAGGTTCGGGCGCGATCCCACCCGCCTCCGTTTGGGGGTACTCTGGCACCGTGGACATCGTCGGAACGACCCTCTCCGGGCGGTACCGCATCGTGCGGCGGCTGGAGTCCGGCGGGATGGGCGTCGTCTACGAGGCCCTCCAGGAGGGCCTCGGGCGGCGGGTCGCGGTCAAGACGCTGCACGCGCACCTCGCGACCGACGAGACCTCGCTCGAGCGCTTCAAGCGAGAGGCGACGCAGGTGGCGGGGCTCGGCCACCCGAACATCGTCCAGATCACCGACTTCGTGGCCGAACCCGGCCACGCGCCGTTCTACGTCATGGAGTACCTCGAGGGGCAGAGCCTGCGCGATCTCGTCGCCCAGAACCTGCGCCTGCCGCCCGAGCGCGTCGCCCACATCGGGATGCAGATCCTGTCCGCGCTCGCGGCGGCCCACGCGGCGGGCCTCGTGCACCGCGACATCAAGCCCGGCAACGTCTTCGTCACCCCGATCGCCGGCGGCGCCGACCTCGTGAAGCTCCTCGACTTCGGAGTCGCCAAGGTCGTGCGCGACGGCCCTCCGTCTTCGTTCCAGTCGGACGTGCGCCACGTGGTGGGGACGGTCTCGTACATGGCCCCCGAGCAGCTCCTCGGCGAGTCGATCGACGGCCGCGCCGACCTCTATTCGCTCGGGGCGACGCTGCACCACGCGATCGCCGGCCGTCGCCCGTTCGACGACGCGACGTCGCCGGTCGAGCTCACCCGCGCGATCTGCCGCACGCCGCCGCCGCGGCTCGAGGACGAGGTGCGCGGGATCGACAGGGCGCTCGCCGCCGTGATCGCGCGCGCCCTCGCGAAGTCTCCGGGCGACCGCTTCGAGTCGGCCGACGCGATGGCCGCGGCGCTCAGGCCCTTCTCGCGCGCCGTGCCCGCGCCCGGGGAGAGCGGACGTATCACTATCGAGATACGCGATCCGGCCATCCCCTCGGCCGCGCGCCCGACCCAGCCGCCCTCCACCTTGCCGTTGCCGCAGCGGTTCTCGAGCGCGCCGCCGACCGAGCCGGCGCCCGCGCCGCCGACCCAGGACGCCCCGACGCTGCCGGAGGGGCGCCCCGTGTCGCTCGCCTCCACCCTCCCGCTCGTGTCGAGCCAGACCGCGCCCATCCCGCTCGTGAACCTGCCGGTGAGCGATCCCATCCCGCTCGTGCCGACGATCGACGCGACGCTGGCGGCGAGCGAGCCGGGCGGTGGCGCCGCCTCCGGTCCCCGCGAGGTCAGCTTCGAGGACGGGACGCTCCGCTCCCACGGCAACGTCGCCGAGTTGGTGGCCAAGGCGAGGGAGGCCCGGCGCGGGAAGGAGCTCGACTCGACCGTCCGGGTCCAGGATCGTCGAGAGAAGCCCGCGCCGTCCGCGCTCTTCGGCGTGGCGATCGCGCTCTTCGTCGTCGCCCTCGTGCTCGGCGGCGCGGCCATCTACGTCGGGACGCGCTGACCCGCTGCCGCTCGCGCCGCCGCCCGAATCAGGGAGCGCGATTCTCGAACACAGCGCCGTCCGGCCGAAGCTTCGCCGGAGAAGCCGAGCATCAGGCGAGCGACGTCGACGTCGACGCGGTCGTACTTCTAGCTAGGGCATCGCGCGCGCGAGCACGCCCGCGAGGCGGTCGAACACCAGCGCGAAGATGCACAAGACGCCGAGCGATCGCAGCGGCGAGTAGACCGCGTGCACCTGCGCGGGCGAAGCCGCGCGCGCCACGAGCGCGCCCGCGACCTCGAGCACCACCGACGCCGCGAGGAGCGGGGCCGCGACGGCGACCGCGAGCCCGATGCCGGTCGACAGGTCGTGCGCGACGGCGAGCGCGGGGTGCGCGGCGGGCGGGCGCGTGGCGAGCGCGAGCGCGACGCGGGCTGGTCCGCCTTGCGCGAGGAACAAGAAGCTCGCGAGGAGCGACAGCGGCGCCCCGAGCGTCGTCGTGCGGCCCTCGATCACGGGCGCCTGCACGGCGTCGTTCGCGCCGCGGAGGGCGTCGATCGTCCCTCCGGCCATCGTCGCCGCCCAGAGCGGCACCGCGGCGGCGATGGCGATGGGCAGCCCGCGGACGATCTCGACCCCGGCGAGGGCGACCCACGGCAGGGCCGCCGCCGGCCCGGAGGGCGGGGCGACCGCGGGGAAGATCGAGAGCGCGAGGACCATCCCCATCACCCCGCGGGCCGGAGTCGGCATCGCCCGCAGCCCGAACGCGGGCACGAGGGCGACGGTGGGCATGGCGCGCGCCCACGCGAGCCCCCACCGCTCGAGATCGACGCCCGCCTCGGCGAACGCTCGCGTGACCTCTCCGAGCACCGACATCTCGCCGAGCACTACACCAGACTCGGGTGCGGGTGGCGAGCCCGGCCGCTTCCGTGGTAGCAGACTCGCGATGCCGCTCGATCTCTCCCTCGTCGGTCGCTCCACCGAGCCCAAGGATTTCACCTACGACTGGAAGGACACGGTGCTCTACGCCCTCGGCGTGGGCGCGAAGCGCGACGAGCTCGACTACCTCTACGAGGGGCGCGGCCCGCACGTCCTGCCGAGCTTCGCGGTCGTCCCGATGTTCGGGCCGATGTTCGACCTCGTCGCCAAGACCGGCGGCGACCTCGCGATGATCGTCCACGGCGGGCAGAAGGTCCGCGTGCACGCGCCGCTACCGCCCTCCGGCACGGTGAAGACGAGCGCCACCGTCCGCGGCATCTACGACATGCGCAAGCTCGCGGTCGTGCACATCGGCACCGAGATCCGCGGCGCCGGCGGCGAGCTCCTCGCCGAGACGCTCTCGAACCTCATCTTCCGGGGAGCCGGCGGCTTCGGCGGCGAGCTGCCGCCGAAGGAGGAGAAGAGCGCGGAGATCCCCAAGGATCGCGCGCCGGACTTCACCGTCGAAGAGGCGACCACCCCCGAGCAGGCGCTCCTCTACCGTCTGAACGGCGACCCCAACCCCCTCCACGCCGACCCGAAGTTCGCCGCCGACGTCGGCTTCGCCCAGGGCCCGATCCTCCACGGCCTCTGCACCTACGGCTTCATGGTCCGCCACGTCGCCAAGGGGGCGTGCGGCGGCGACGCGCGCCGAGTGAAGGCGTTCGACGTCTCGTTCCGCAAGCCGGTGTGGCCGGGCGACACCCTCGTCACCGAGGGCTGGAAGCTCGACGGCGGCAAGGTCGCGCTGCGCGTGAGCGTCAAGGAGCGGAGCGAGCAGGTCCTCACGGGGGCCTGGGCCGAGATCGGCTGAGGGGGCGCGTCGCCGCACGGGTCGCTCACTTGCACGACGCGGGGCAGCGGCCGTCCATGCAGGTGACGACCGACCTCAGGTAGGTCGCGCCCGTCGGGTGCGCCTTCACCGCAGCGTCGATGCAGGACTGCGTGGAGCAGGCGTTGATCGCCGACAGGAGCGCGGTGCAGTCGGCGTTCTTGGTGCACGCGGTCTGCTCGGAGCAGCAGCTCGTGGCCATGCAGCTGCTGCACGAGGCGTCGCTCCAGCTGATCGCCCCCGAGCACGTCGGGGCCGGCGCGCCGCCGTCGCCCGAGGACGAGCCGCCCGAGGACGAGCCGCCCGAGGACGAGCCGCCCGAGGAGCTCGACGACGACCCGAACGCCGAGCTCACGCACGCGCTGACGTCCGCGCAGGCCTTGCCGAGGCAGGCCGACGCCGACGCGATCGCCGCGTCGTTGTAGACCTTGCTGTCGCCGAGGCACTTGGCCTTGTCGACCGTGACCCCGCACTTCTTCTTCGCCGCGGCGTAGTCGTCGCAGAACTTTTTGGCCGCGTCGGAGGGGGCGATGCTCTCGGACGCCTCGTCGACGCATTTCGACGTCACGTTGCCGGCGAGGATCGCCTTGCAGTCCTTCGCGTCGATGCAGGAGTCGACCTGGCTCATCACGTCGCCGCGGAGCTTCGGCAGGGTAGAAGCGAGGCCGGTCTCGCAGTTGTTGCGACAGGTGTCGAGGTCCTTGCCGTTGTCGCACTCGTTCACCCGGGTGCAATACGAGGTGCAGAAGCCCTTCGTGTCGGCGGCCGCGGCGGCGCTGGTGCTGCTCGAGTCGTTCGGTTGCACCGTACACGCGACGGCGAGGCTGGCGGCGGCGGCGGCGAGGGCGAGGGCGAGCGTCTTCGTGATCGTCTTCATGGTCAGGGCGTCCTTCTTCGGCGACCGGGCACACCGCCGCGCCGCCCCCAGATGCCGAACCAGCTCGGCGTCTCGGGGCGCGACCGCGGCGAGGTGCCTCGCGTCGCTCTCGAAGGGAAGAAGAACGAGGCCCGCCGACGTCGCACGCCGGTTGCGTCACCCGAAAGGGTTACGCGCGCGGGCGCCCGCAAGTGTCGAGAACGATTGGCTCAGCCGGCGCCGACGTCCGAGAGGCGGGCGGCGAGGTCCCGCATGCCGGGGCGCGCGCTCCGGTCGAACGTGAGGGCGCTCATCGCGGCGTCCACGAGCGTCGCCGGCGCGTCGCCGGCGAGCGGGCCGAGGGGCGACGGCGGCCGGAGCACGTCGCGCAACATCCGGCCGATCCCGCGCCCCGCGAACGGGCGCTGGCCCGCGAGGCACTCGTAGAGGACCGCGCCGAGCGCCCACACGTCGGCGCGCCCGTCAATGTCGCGCTCGCCGTGGAGCTGCTCGGGGGCCATGTACGCGGGGGTGCCGAGCACCGAGCCCGTGCTCGTCCGCCACCCCGCGTTGGCGAGGGCGAGGGGGTCGAGGGCCTTGGCGAGGCCGAAGTCGACGAGGATCGGGGCGCCGTCGGCGCGCAGCATCACGTTGCCCGGCTTCACGTCGCGATGGACGATGCCGCGCTCGTGGGCCGCGGACAGAGCGCCCGCGACCGCCGCCGTCACGCGCGCGGCCTCGCGCCACGCGAGACGGCCGTCGCGGGCGAGCCGTTGCCCGAGCGACTCGCCGACCACGAGGTCCATGACGAGGACCACGTCGCCGTGGGTCGCGAACGCGTCGTACGCGCGGACGACGCCGGGGTGCGAGAACGCGCGCAGGATCTCCGCTTCGCGGAAGAGCCGCTGCGCCACCTGGACGCCGAGCCCGCGGAGGAGCTTGAGCGCGACGACGCGGTCAGCGGCGCTCCGGTCGCGCGCCCGCCACACCGTCGCCATCCCGCCCTCGCCGACGACGGCCTCGAGGACGAAGCGGCCATCGATCACCGCGCCCGCCGCGAGCGGCGCCCCGGGGACGTCGGCGCCGCTCACCGGCGCGGTGTCGGCGGCGCCGGCGACGAGCTCTCGGCACGCGGGGCACGCGAGGAGGTGCGCCGCGACGCGGTCGCGGTCCGCGCGGGGCGTGGTGCCCGAGGCCCAGGCCGCCACCTCGTCGTCGTCGAGACAAGCCACGACGAGGACTATACGGTATGTTCCGGCGGGTGACGCCCGCCACGGAGATCGACGCGATCGTCGCCGCCGCGATGGAGCGGTGGCCGAGCCTCGTGGGCCGAGCCGAGGCGTTGCGCGCCCACGTCGAGGCGCTCGCGCTCGCCGAGGGCGGCGCCGAGGGGATGCTCCCGCACGCCGGCGACATCGGTCTCGCGTTCGGCGCTGCCTCCGGGGATCGCGCGCTCGTCGGCGCGTACGTGGAGCTCGCCGACCCGGT
>JAEUKG010000307.1 GCA_016794325.1 Myxococcales bacterium
CGTCGCCACACCGGCGTCGAAGCCGACGCCGATCGTGTCGGCGGCGGCGCTCGGATCGGCGCTCGTGAGGAGCGGCGCGGCCGCCGACAGCCCCACGAACATGCGCGTGCTCGCGTTGTTGAGCGCCAGCGCAAACTCCGCCCAGAACGCGACACCGCCGCCGGGCGACGCGCCGATCGCGTACGTCGCCGCAGGGGACGCCCCCCCGTCGATGACCAACCCTGCGGGGGCCGACGACGCGTTGGTGAAGCGCGTCGCCCTGCGCTGCGAGTTGAACGTCGTCCCGCCAACGAAGGTGCTCGTGACCGTGCCGCTCGCGGTCGCCGCGCCGCCGACCGTCGTGCCCGGGGTCGCGCCGCTCGCCGGGAGCCAGAACATACGAGGGAGCTTGCGCATCATGGCCGACCTCCGACCGCTCGGCGCCACGTCCGGCGCGTACCTTTACGCCCCCCCCATACACCGACCCACATCGAAGGCTCATCTGTCTCCCCCTATCCCGATGGATACGATTCGGCGCACCACGACCCGTGTGCGGCTCCCCGCGCGAGAGATCGCCCACTGTGAACATCCCCGTAGTCACCATCCTAGCGCTCGCGAAACGCCTGTAAATCCCTGGTCCCCGTGCGTCGGCGACGTGCATCTTCTGCGCAGACGCCAGTGGAAAGCTCGCCATGGCCATGACCTCCCTTGTTCGCGTGGGGTACGCAGCTCCCGTCGCCTCGTCGCACGAGAAAACGAAAAAAGGTGGAGACGCGAACCGCCCCCGTTGTCACGCGTCGTTGTCCTCGTCGCACGTCATCGTCCTCGGTCTTCGTCCCGACACGCGCACGCTCTCGATGCGGACCGCGCGGTGGCGCGCGATTCCCTCCGGTGGCTCAGGGAGGGCTGCCGTCGACGAGCAAGTAGCGCGCGATCATGTCGGCGAGCTCGCGGGCGAGCGTCCCGTCTTTGAGGGCCCCCTCGTAGTCGCGCGCCCCCGTCCGGATCATCGCCAGCGAGGTCTTGACGACGAGATCGGACGCGAAGCCGACGTCGCGCACCCGGACCTGGGGCCCCGCGGCCTCGAGCGCGGCGCGCACGAACGCGGTCGCCTGCCCGCTCATCGCAAGGCCGGCGCCGAGATCGCCGAGCTGCGAGGCCTCGACGTACCAGCTCCGGTACACCTCGCTCTTGGAGGCGACGTGCTCGCACAGCGCGCGGAGCGCGTCGTGGATCGCCTCGCGCAGAGGCTTGTCGGCGAACGCGGGCGCCGTCCTCGCGAACGCCTCGACCTCGCCGCGCCACAGGCGCTCGACGACCGCCGCCACCAGCGCCTCCTTGGTGGGGAAGTAGTGGTAGAGCGTGCCGATGCTCACGCCCGCCGCCTGGGCGATGTGGTTCGTGGTCGTCTTGTGGAAGCCGCGGCGCGCGAGCTCGATCTCCGTGGCGTCGAGCAGCACCTCCACCGTGTCCGCGGCGCGCTTCTGCTGCGGGCTGCGGCGCGCGACCGTCTTCACCTTGCGCGGCACCGGTCGATTGAAGACGAAGTCGAGGCCGCGGTCGAGCAAGGTCCGCGAGCCGCGGCGGAATCATCTTCGCTTTCGGGGACTTGAGCGCTACCCGGGAGTCGAGCCGCGGCGCGAGTAACGGAGCGCGCGGGCGTGTGCGAGGTTTGGCTACATGCCGAACGCACCCGCCCGAGCCGCCCTCCTCACCGCCGCCGGACTCGCCCTCCTGGCCGCGTGCGCCACCCGCACCGAGGAGGTCGCCGCCGAGCCGAGCGTCGGCCTCGCGCCTCGCGCGCTCTGGCCCAAGTTCCGCGGCGACGCTCGGCAGACCGGCCGCACCGCGCGAAAGCCGGTTCTCTCCGCGGCGAAGCCGTGGTCGTTCGCGACCGGCAAGGGCGTCTTCAGCTCGCCGGTCATCGGCGAGGACGGCACGGTGTACGTCGGCTCGGCCGACCGGCACTTCTACGCGCTCCGCCGGGACGGCGCGCTGCGGTGGACGATCGAGACCGGTGAGATCGTGGACTCGTCGGGCCTGCTCGACGACAAGGGCCGCGTGTATTTCGGCTCCGGGGACGGCAAGCTGCGCGCGCTCGACGCGGCGACCGGCGCGCCGATCTGGACGATGGAGGCCGACGCCCCGGCGGTGAACAAGGCGTTCATCAACTGGTTCGAGGGGAGCGTCGCGATCGGCCCCGGCGGCACGCTCTACGTCCCCAACGACAACTTCTTCGTGTACGCCGTCGATCGCGAGGACGGCCGCGTCCAGCGCCGGATCAAGATGCCGGATCAGACGTGGTCGCTCCCCGCCGTCGACCCCGCGAGCGGGCGCGTGTTCGTGGGCAACAACAACGTGCTCGCCGCCCTCGGCAAGAACACGTTCGCGTTCGACCCCGACGGGACCACCGCGTGGGCGAGCTCCACCCTCGGGAGCATCGCCGCGAGCCCCACCGTCGCCGGACGCCGCGTGATCGTCGGCGGCTTCGACGGGCAGGTCCGGGCGATGGACGCCGAGTCCGGCGAGGTGCTCTGGTCGCACTGGGCCCACGATCACGTGTACGCGAGCGCCGCGGTCGGCAGGGACGGCACCATCCTGCAGCCTGCGTCCGACGGCGTGCTCTACGCGCTCGACCCCGAGACCGGGCGGGTGCGGTGGACGTTCGACGCCGAGGAGCCCATCCGCTCCTCGCCCGCGGTCGACGGCGACGGTCACGTGTATTTCGGCGGCGGCGACGGGCGCCTGTACGTGCTGAACGAGGACGGATCGCTCCGCTTCGCGATGAAGCTCACCGACGACGTGCGCAACGACCTGAACGCGTCCCCCGCGCTCGGCGAAGACGCCGTGGTCTTCGCCGGCGAGAGCGGCGAGGTGTTCTCGGTCCCGTTCGACTGGTGCCTGCGCGGCGAGGGCCTCGCCGATCCGCGGTGCGTGCGCGCGCTGCCGGCGCGCTCCGTCGGCGCCGAGCTCGTGCGCACCACGCCGATGGGCGCGCTCGCGCGCGAGCCCGAGGTGACGGTGGACGGCAACGAGCCGATCGTCCTCCAGCTCCTCGCGCGCGAGGCCGGCGGGCGGAGGCTCGCGACGCTCGACGCGAGCGCGGTCGCGGTGCGGGTCGAGCCCAAGGTCGACGTCAGCGTGAGCGTCGCCGGGGACGGGCGCTTCGTCGTGGTCACGCCCAAGACCTCGTGGCCGGCGGCGAGCACCCTCGACGTGAGCGCGCGGACGCTCGTCGACCACGAGCGCTCGGGGCTCCGCCTCCGCGGCGGCCGCCCCGGCGGCGAGGCCAAGGCCCACCTCGGCCTCACCCGGAGCGCGGCCGCGGCCGGCGCTCGGGTGACCGCGCCCGCGCAGCCGGGCCAGCGCGGCTCGGTGTGGGAGCTCGCGCGGGTCGCCCTGCCGATGCCGACCCTCCTGCCGAGCTACAACCAGATCGGCTTCGACTCGCTCCACTACCTCGTGGGGATGGTGGAGCTCGAGGGCGGGCGCGGCGTCGCGATGATGCTCGGCGGCAAGCTCCTCCCGGGGCAGACGCGCCCGGTGCCCGACCCCGAGACCCGCGCCATCGTCCCTCTCGAGGTCACGGTCGACGGCGACCTCGTGACGCTGAAGAACGAGCAGGCGCTCCGCGTCGAGGTGATGAACGCGACGATCCCGTTCGAGACCTTCCGCGTCGACGCGCGGCTCGACGCGCGCGCGGCCGCCCTCGGCGGCGCGCGGATGAGCGGCAGCGCGGTGTGCGCCAAGGTGCCGTTCTACGGGCCTTTTCTGCAGACGCTCGGGCTGTGCAACCCGCAGACCGACGAGCTCGTCGTGTTCGGCGGGGCCAAGCTCGAGCCCTACCCGCGACCGGCGAGCGAGGCCCCGCCGGCGCCGGTGCCCGCCAACTCCGTGCATCTTGCACGCACCGACGCGGAGATCTCGGCGACCTTACCCGCGGGCGCGGTCGACGGGCGGAGCCACGTGGTCACGCTGCTCCTCGTGGACGCGGCCGACGGGCGGCCCGTGACCCTCGAGTACGCGCTCGAGACCAAGCGCGACCTCGACGCGGGCGGCTCCGTGGTCGCGATCCGCGTGCCGATCGCGGGGCGCGCGGTCCCGGCGCGCCTCCGCGCGCACGTCCTCGTGGACACCGACCTCGTCTTCACGGGCGCGCTCTGAGGCGGCTCACACGACGCTAAGGACGCGGCTCCTCGGCGAGGACGGTGGACCAGCCCGTGCGCCGCGAGAAGCGGACGACGGCGCCACGCGCGTCGACGCCGAGCGCTCGCCCCGAAGCGTCCACCGCGAGGTCCTCGAGCCGCGGAGCCTGCCCGTGGAGCGTGGTCGCGGTGCCGCCCCCGAGCTCCATCAACGTGGCGCCGCGAAGCGCGAGCGTCGTCCGCCCGTTGTGGCCGACGAGGAGCCCACCTTCCGCCGGCGCGCCGACGACCTTGGCCACGCCGCCGCCGCCGCGCGCGACGAGCTCGCCCGCGCCCGTCGTCGCGTACAGCCACCCGAAGGCGCCGAAGCGCCACCGCGAGACCTGGAAGGGCTGCGTGACGAGCGGCGCCGACGTCGGCGTCGTCGCGCGGGGGCCGAGCTGGAGGAGCCGCTGCCACTGGAGCACGTCCGAGCTCCCGCAGGTGTCGATCTCGACGTCGACGAAGAGGAGGCCCGCGCTCGTTCGCGTGACGTCGTACCACTCCGCCAGCGGCGGCGCCGACGTGGGGATGGAGGCCGCGTCGAAGGTGCGGCCGCCGTCCTGACTCCACGACACCCGGCGATCGCTCATGACCACGAGGTCGTCGTCGAGCGCGACGACCACGCGATCGTCGCCGTGGGTCGTCCCGCCGTCGGCCGTGAGATCGATCGTCCGAGTGCCGCCGTCGGGCCTCACGACGACGACCTCGCTCGCCCAGCCCTCCTTCACCGACGCCGAGCGCGCGACCGCGACCGCGCCGCTGCTGGTGATGGCGGCGCGGACGATGCCGCCTTTGGAGGGCGGCAGGGCGAGGGGGACGAAGCGCGCGCCGTCGTCCGCGCTCACGCGCGCTTCGTCGTCCGACCACACGACCACACGCGCGCTCCCGACGCCGGTGGACGCGGCGACGCCGTCCCACGCCGACGCGCGCGACGACGCCGAGAGCGCCGCGAGGCCGAGGGCGAGGACGTGCGGCCGAAGGCGCATGGTGCCGAAGGAGAATACGCCCGGGAGCGGGGTTTTCCTCCCCACACGCGCGCTCCGCGTTCGCGCGCGCGAACGGCGGCCGGTCAGGCGGCCGGCGGCCGGACGGGGACGACCAGCCGGACCATGGTGACGCGCCGCGCCGCGGTCTCCAAGACGCGGGCTTGGACGTCGCCCGGCAAGACCACCGTCGTGTCGCGCTCCGGGAACCGCCCGTGCGTCGCGAGCACGAGCCCCCCGAGCGTGGCCGCGTTCGGCTCGACCGGGAGCTCGAGATCGAGCTCGCGGTTCAGCTCGTGGACGGGCGTCTCGCCGCGGACGTCGAAGGTCCGATCGTCGACGCGGGTGACGGCTCGCGACGTGGCCTCGCGCTCGCCCAGGATCTCGCCGAAGAGCTCCTCCGCGAGCGCCTCGATCGAGATGAGCCCCACCGGCGCCCCGGTCTCGTCGACCACGAGGCCGATCTCGGTGCGGGCCCGCTGCAGCTCGCGCAGGGCCACGAGCGCGGTCGCCGCCTCGGGGATGGCCGGGATCTCGTGCACGACCTTGCGGAGATCGACCTCGCCCGCGAGGAGCTGACCGTAGACCTCGTGGGCGAGCACGTACCCGAGCGGAGCCTCCGAACTATCTCTAAGTGGATATCTTGCGTGAGGGCGGGCGGCGAGCGCAGCCCTCACCTCGGCCGGGCCCTCGGTGGTCGAGAGCCAGCAGATCTCGGCCCGAGGCACCATGACCGAGAACACCTTGAGCCTGCCGAGGTCGATCGCGCGCGACGCGATCTCCCCCGCCTCGGCGTCGACGCCCCCGGCGGCCGCCGACTCCTCGACGAGCTGCTGGAGCTCCTCGGGCGACAGGCGCGCTTCGGTGAACGTGGTGCGGTCGTGGAAGGGCCGCAGGACGACGTTGGAGCTCGCGGTGAGGAATCAGACCACCGGCGTCGCGAGGCGAGAGAGCGCCGAAAGCGGCCGGGCGACGAGGAGGGTGGCGCGCTCCGCGTGCCGCAGCGCGAGGGACTTCGGAACGAGCTCCCCGAGCACGACCGAGAGGAACGACACGAGCGCGATGACGACGACGAGGGCGACGGTGCGCGCGCCCGGCGCGCCGAGCCGCTGGAGCCCGGCGGCGATCGGCTCCTCGAGCACGGCGCCGCCGAAGGCCGCGGCCGTCGCGCTGACGACGGTGATCCCCACCTGGACCGTCGCCAAGAACCGCTCCGGCTCCGCCCGCAGGAGCAAGGCCTCGCGCGCCGAACGGTTCCCGTCGTCGGCGAGCTCGCGCAGGCGCGTCTTCCGCGCGGAGAGCATGGCGACCTCCGCCCCCGAGAAGAACCCGTTGAGCAGGGTCAGCGCGAGGATCAAGAAGACCTCTTGGACGATGGCGCTCACCCGTCGATCCTACCTCGAAGCCCCAGCGCCGAGGCCCGCCCCGCTCCTCGCCGGCCACCGCGAGGGCGCGCGCAGGTCAGGGCGTCGGGCCCGCCGCCGCGTCGACTGCCCCGCGCCAGCGCGCGTCGGCGTCGGCCCACACGTCCCGGAGCTCCTCCAGCTGCTCGCGCTCGTCGCCGGCGGCGAGCGCGGCGCTGGGGCGCACCGTCGAGCGCGCCGCGTCGAGGCCGAACAGCCGGCGCGCGATCTGCGCGGTGCAGATGCCGATGGTCGCTCGCACCTGCTCCCGCGTCCGCTGCTGCGCGAGCTCGGGCAGGCCGATGGTCTCGAGCACGGCGGCGATGTCGGACGGCGGCAGGAAGCAGATCGAGTGATCCGGGTGGGTGTAGCAACCCGGATGGGACGCGAACGCGTCCTCGCCGATCGCGGCGCACGTCGCCGCGCTCGGCCGGGGCGCCGAGGGCGAGTCGGCGAAGGCGCCGGCGGCGCGCACGCGCGGCACGAGCTCGCGCTGGAGGCAACCCATGACCCCCTCGACCCAGGCGCGGCCCTCGGGCCCCATCGACGAGCGACGGAACGCGTTGCAGAAGCGATCGCCGAAGCCGAGCGCGTACCCCCCCTCGCCGCAGGGCAGCGCGCGCTCGAGGCAGCCCGCGTAGAACGCGCAGGTGAGGCGCACCGGGCGCTCGCACGACGCCGGGGTGGGGTAGATGGGCGCGGGCGCGGTGCAGGACCCGGCGCGCACGTCGAGCTTCACGCGGGCGCGCCCGCCCGGCCCCGCGCACGCGTCGACGGCGGCGTTCGCGCTCGCGGCGTCGCAGGTGTAGCGGGTGGCGGCGGCGCGGCACGAGACTCGCGCTCCCTCGTCCTGGGGCACGAGCATCACCCGGGTGCGGGTGTCCAGCGCGGCCGCGCTCGACTCGGCGCCCTCCTCCTGCGGCGCGGCGCACGCGGCGCCGAGGCCGATGGAGGCAATCACGACCGAGATAGTGAGGCTGCGGCGCATTCCTGGCTGGTAGCATCCGACCCCCGCCGCGCACGCCCATTCGGACCGATGGCGGGAGTTGACCTTCGGCGCGGAGGGGCCGCTATTCGCCCGCGGCTTCGGCCTCGGCCTCGGCCGGCTCCGCCTTCTTCGCCGGCGGGTCACGCCGCGAGAGCAGCTCGTACACCGCCGGGAGCACGAAGAGGGTGAGCAGCGTCGACGACAGGAGGCCGCCGATGATGACGGTGGCGAGCGGCTTCTGCACCTCGGCCCCGGCGCCGGTGGCGATCGCCATCGGCAAGAAGCCGAGCGACGCGACGAGCGCGGTCGTGAGCACCGGCCGGAGGCGCCCCTCCGCCCCCTCCACCACCGCCTCGAAGAGGCGCTTGCCCTGATCGCGCAGGCGCTCGATGCTCGACACGAGCACGAGGCCGTTCAGCACCGCGACGCCGAAGAGCGCGATGAAGCCGACCCCGGCCGAGATCGACAGCGGCATCCCTCGCAAGAAGAGCGCGACGACGCCCCCCGATATCCCCATGGGAACGTTGAGGAAAATGAGGAGGGCGGGCCGGAACTTGCCGAACGTCGCGACGAGGAGGACGAGGATGAGGGTGAGCGCGATCGGGATGACGAGCGCGAGCTGCTTGGTCGCGCTCTGGAGGCGCTCGTATTCGCCCGCCCACACCGTGAAGTAGCCGGTGGGGAGCTTCACGTCGCGGTCGAGCGCGACCTTCGCGGCCTCGACGAAGGACGAGATGTCGCGCCCGCGGACGTTGAGCTGCACCGTGAGGCGCCGCGAGAGGCGCTCGCGGCTGATCTGCGAGGGGCCGGGGCCGATCTCGATCTTGGTGAGCTGCCCCAGCGGCACGAGCGCGCCCTGCGGCGTCTTCACCGGCACCTCGGCGAGCGTCGAGGCGTCCTTGCGGGTGTCGTCCGAGAGGCGCACCGTGATCGGGAAGCGCACCGGCCCGTCGACGACGTCGCCCGCGACGACGCCGCCCACCGCCGACACCGCCTCGAGCACCGTCTTCACGTCGAGGCCGTAGCGACCGAGCGCCGCGCGGTCGACGGTGATGGTGGCCACGTTCATCCCCGCGATCTGCTCCGCGCGCACGTCCTTGGCGCCGGGGATCTCGCGGAGCACCCGCACGATCTTGTCGCCGGTCTGCTTGAGCTGGGCGAGGTCGTGCCCGTACACGTGGAGCGCGAGGTCCGACTCGATGCCGGCGAGGAGGTCGTTCGTGTTCATCTCGATCGGCTGGGTGAACGCGAACCCGGCCCCCGGGACCGACTCCTTGAGCGCGGCGTCGAACTTCTCGATGAGGCCCTCGCGGTCCTTCGCCGTGGTCCACTCCTTCTTGGGCTTGAGCATGACGTAGACGTCCGTCATGTTGATGCCCATCGGGTCGACCGCGACCTCGGCGCGCCCCGTGCGGCACACCACGCTCGTGACCTCGGGGAACTGGTGCAGCGTCTTCTCGACGTTGCGCGACATCTCGAGCGACTGATCGAGCGAGACGCTCGGCAATCGCACCATCGCGAGGACCATCGTGCCCTCGTCGAGCTTGGGCAAGAACTCGCGGCCCATCGTGCCGCCGAGGGCGATGCTCCCGCAGAAGCCGACCACCGCGATCGCCGCGACCAGCTTGGGGAAGCGCAGCGAGGCCGCGAGCACCGGCCGGTACACCTTGTGGGCCCCGCGGAGCACGACGCTCTCCTTGTCGCTCGCGTCGCGCGGCAAGAAGAGCGACGCGAGGGCGGGCACGAGGGTGAGCGAGAGCACGAACGCGGTGCCGAGCGCGAAGAGCACGGTGAGCGCCATCGGCCGGAACATGCGGCCCTCGACGCTCTGGAGCACGAGCAGCGGCACGTACACGAGGGCGATGATGAGCTCGCCGAACGCGGTGGCGCCGCGCACCTCGCGCGCCGCCTCGAGGACGACGGCGCGGCGCTCCTCGTCGTCGAGCGGCCGTCCGAGCTCGGCCCGCCGGTGGGCGAGGCGCTTGAGCGCGTTCTCGACGATGATGATCGCCCCGTCGACGACGAGGCCGAAGTCGATCGCGCCGAGGCTGACGAGGTTGCCCGACACCCCGCCGATCCACATCCCGATGAACACGCCGAGGAGCGCGAGCGGGATCGAGACCGCGACGATGGCCCCGGCGCGGAGGTTGTAGAGGGTGACGAAGAGGACGATGACCACGAGCACGCTCGCCTCGACGAGGTTCGTGCCCACCGTGCGGATGGTGCGGTGCACGAGCTCGGTCCGGTCGTAGTAGCCGTCGATCGTCACGCCCTCGGGGAGCGACTTCTGGATGTCGGCGATCGCCTCCTTGACGTCGCCGACGACCTTCCCCGAGTTGGCGCCGCGGAGCATCATCACCACGCCGACCACCGCCTCGTCGGGCCGGCCGTCGCGGGTGACGGCGCCGTAGCGGACGAGCGGCGCGTAGCGAATTTCGCCTAGATCTCGGAGGTATAGCGGGGTCTTGTCCTCCCGCATGTCGACCACGACCTGGCCGAGGTCGTCGAGCGTGCGCACCCGCCCCTCGCCGCGCACGGTGACGTGCTCGCGGCCGTCGACGAGGTAGGCGCCGCCGGCCGCCATGTGGTTCTTCTCGATCGCGGCGACGACCTCGCTCACGCCCACCCGGGCGTTCGCGAGCTTCTTGCCGTCGAGCGCGACCTGCATCGACTGGGCCTCGCCGCCGAAGGTGTTGACCTCGACGACGCCGGGCACGAGGCGGAGCCGGGGGGCGATCTGCCAGTCGAGGAGCATGCGACGCTCCATGAGCGGGCGCGCGCCCTTCACCTCGAAGTGGTAGACCTCACCTAGCCCGCTCGAGATAGGCCCTAGCTGCGGCTCGCCGTAGCCGGCGGGGATCTCCCGCCGGGCGTCGAGGAGCCGCTGCGCCACCTGCGAGCGGGCGAAATAGAGCTCGGTGTCGTCGCTGAAGACGAGGGTGACGACGCTGATGCCGGCGCGGGAGATGCTCCGGACCTCCTCGAGCCCCGGCAGGCCCGCCATCGAGCGCTCGATGGGGAAGGTCACGTAGGTCTCGACGTCCACCGGGCCGAGCGACGGCGCGGGGGTGATGACCTGGACCTGGACGTTGGTGACGTCGGGCACCGCGTCGATCGCGACCTTGGTCGACGCCACCGCGCCGATGATCGCGAACACGAGGGTGAGGACGACGACGAGCGCCCGGTTCCGCACCGAGAAGGCGAGGAGGCGCTCGATCAATCGTTCGACCCCATCTGCTCGCGCAGGATCTCGCTCTTCAGGATGAAGGAGCCATCGACCACCACCGGCTCACCGCCGGCGAGGCCGCGGACGATCTCGACGTCGGCCTCGGAGTCGGCGCCGCGCTCGACCGCGCGCATGTCGTACTTCCCCTTGGATTTCTCGATGAACACGAAGGGCTGTCCGTCGATGGTCTGGATCGCAGCGCGGGGGACGAGGACCTGCGACCCGCCGTCGGCGAGGGCCGCGCCGAGGATCCGCGAGGTCGCGGTCATGCCCGGCTTGAGCGCGCCGTCGGCGTTGGGGAGCACGATGCGAGCCGGGAGGACGCGCCGGTCGGCGTCGATGACCGTGCCCAGCGAGTCGACCTTGCCCGTGAACACTCGACCGGGATAGGCGAGCGTCGTCACCCGGACCTCGTCGCCCACGTGGACCTTGGCGACGTCGCGCTCGTAGATGTCGGCCGAGAGCCAGACGACGTCGATCTCGCCCACGACGACGAGGGTGTCGGTGGACCCCACCGGCTGGCCCACGCGCGCCCTCACGTCGAGGACGCTGCCGGCGAGCGGCGAGACGAGGGCGACGCCGTTGGCCGCCCCCTCCCCCGCCCCCGCGCCGAGGGCTCGCAGTCGATCCTCGGCGGCGCGGAGGCCGACGACGGCCATGTTCTTCTCCGTCTCCGCCGTCAGCACCGCGCGCTCGGAGGACGCGCCGCCCTCGAAGAGCTTCTTCTCGCGGGTGAGCTCGGCGTCGGCCTGGGCGAGCTTGCCCTTGGCGGCGAGGTAGTCGGCGCG
>JAEUKG010000422.1 GCA_016794325.1 Myxococcales bacterium
GAACGCGGCTACGAGCGTGGAGCACGCAGCGGCGAGGGCGAGCGTCGGTGAAGAGGCCGTGCGCATCAGTAGTTCACCGCCGAGATGGAGTACTGGTCTCCGAGGTTTCGATGGGTGACGATGACCGAGTAGGTGCCCGCCGGCAGCGCTCCGACCTTGAGGTCGAACGTCGAGTCGTAGCACACGTTGACTTCCTCCTTCGCGAGGGAGGTCGCTGCGTTCGTGCACTGACTGCGCACCTCAACGGCGTACGAACCGCCGAGCGTGCCGCCGTGCGAGACGACGTGGATTGCCCAGGGGCGAGCGCCGGAGGCGTTGAACGCGTAGTAGCTGGGTTGGTCGACCTCGAACACCCGGTGAGGCTCGGTCGCCGGCAGCGGAAGCGACTTCGAGCACGCCGTGTTCGGGAGCGGCGGCGCCGGTGGCACGAGGTGCGCTCCGCCGACGTTCGCCTTGCAGCGCAGCACGGAGTAGAGGCCGGGCTGCAAGAGGGCCGCCCCGGAGCGACACCGGTCCCCCTCGGCGATGACGACGCCTCCCGGCTTGCAGCCGTGGACGACCTTGACCGGCGCGGGATAGATCGCCGTGTGGCCCGATCCCACGACGACCCACCGCGGCTCGGTGAGGAGGAAGGAGCTGATCGACGCGTTCGACGTGTTGGCGCAGTTCGGTGGGTTGCTTCCGACGTCGACGGGCGTGGCGGGGAAGGTGGGATCGACCACAGCCGTCGCTGGGCACGCGCCTGCGTCGAAGGCGAGGGGACCTGTGGCCGCGGAGAAGTCTCGCCGCGGGGCGACTCGCTCGGCGGTGACCCCCGGTGGCGTGGGCGCAGTCACGCTCGCCGACGCGGCCGCGGACCGTGACTGCGAGGGCTCACTCCTCGAGCACGCGGCGCTCGCGAGAAGAGAGAACAGCGCCAGCGCTAGCAATCCTCCAAGTGGGGGAGAGGCTGCTCGGTCCGTACATCGGGAAATCCGTCTGCCCATCGCTCCCCCAGCGAGTGTGACTCTCGGTACCAATCTATCGCGCCATGGCGCTGTCTGCCACGCCACCATGACGTGCGTCGACGCCGCAGGACATGCGCGCGAGGCGCATGCCTTGCGTCCGCCGATCGACGAAGGGCGTCAGCGCCCGACAGGTCCTGGCGGCGAGCCGGGGGCTCGGGTGAGGCGGGCGAGCACGCCGGCCTGGCGTCGCCCGAGGACGGCCGTGTGATCGAGCACCCGCCCCGCCTCGATCGCGACGAGCTCGCTCGAGACGGGCTTCTTCGCCTTCGCGCCCGACCCGTCGAAGCTCACGCCGTCGGTCGCGAGCCAATCGCGGCCCGACGACGCGAGGAGGAAGCGGCCGACGCGCGCCCCGCTCACGAGGTCGGCGAAGGTGACGCCGCCGGCGTCGGTCCACGCGACCACGGTCTCGTCGACCGAAAACGCGGCGCTCCTCGGGGTCCGGAGGTCGATCACGAAGACCTCGTTCGGCGCGCGCTCCGCGGCCGAGGTCTCGGGCGCGTCGATCGCGACGGCGCGGCCGGCGCCGAGGTCGACGCACGAGAGGCGCCCGTCGCGGTGGAAGACGACGAGCCGCTCGCCCGAGGGCGAAAACACCAGCCCGCCGACCTCGGCGTCGTGCGCGAGCGGCAGCGGCGGGCCCTCGGTCAGCCCGTCGATCGCGACGCGCGAGATCGTCCGCCCGCGCGCCCAGTAGAGCGACGCGCCGTCGGGGTGCACCCACAGCGTCCCGTCCGGTGAGAGGCGCCCCACGAGCGCGTCGTCGGCCGCGATGGCGTCGCCGCGAAAGATGGCGCCGTCGGTGAGGTGCACCCACGGCGCTCCGTCGGGGCCGAGGTGCACGAGGCGGAGGGCCTCGCCGGTGTCGGCGACCCACGTCTTCGCGAGGTCGACGCGGAACGCGCGCGTCGCCGTCCGGGCGTCCCAGATCTCCGCGACCTGGCCCGCGGTCGCGCAGACGAGCTCCCGGACGACGTTCACCTCGTCGGCGGAGCGCGCGAGCGGCGCCGCCTTGGACACGCCGGGCGCGAGGAGCCGCACCGATGCGCCGCAGAGGACGAGGGCGCCGCTCGCCGTGCGCGTCACGTCGCGCACGCCCCCGCCGAGCTTCGTGCACCTTCCGGTCGCGGGGTCGATCCGCACGAGCCGGTCGTCGCTCGAGACGAGGAGCGCGCCCTCGGCGTCTATCCCGACGGAGTTGCAGGAGAACCCCGGGTTCGTGGCGAAGAGCTCCTCGTTCGACGGGATCGCGCGCACGCGGAAGGATCGCGCCGCGTAGTCCCCGAGCGACAGCGTGGCGCCGTCCTCCGAGAGGATGCCGCCGTAGGTGCCGACGGCGAGGTCCACGGCGAGCCTCGGCGCCTCGGCGCCGAGCACGCGGAGGCGCCCGGCGTCGTCGAGCGACCACGGCGCGCCGCGGAGGAAGCCCACCGAGCGGATCGCGCCGTCGGCCTCGAGCACCGTCCTCGTGGTGCCGTCGCCAAGATCGGTCACGCACACCTCGCCCGCGCGCGTCCCGAAGACGACGCGACGGCCGTCGTCGTCGAACGCGGCGCAGTCGACCGCGCCCCACCGCTTCATCGCGTGGTCGATGCGCCGCGTCGGTTGCCCGACGCGCACGACGTCGACGACGCGCATGCCCGCGAGCGCGATCGTCCCGTCCTTCGCGAGCGCCGGGGCCTGGACGCTCGGGACGATGCACTCGGCGATCGTCGCCTCGTCGGCGCCGTCGGCGGCCCGGAGGAAGCGGGTCTCGCCGATCGGGCCCTCGCCGAACACCGAGACGAGGACCCTGCCGCCGGCGACGTCGAACATGCGCACGCTCGCGGGTGAGGGGAAGGCGCGCTCCCACACGCGCGCGCCGGTGCGCGCGTGGAGCGCGGTGATGGAGTGGTCGTCGTTCGTGAAGAGGAGCTCGCCCTCGCCGTCGATCGGCGTGACGCCGGACTTCGCGCGGTTGGGGACGGGGAAGCTCGCGACGACCGCCCACGTCCGCGTGTCGAGGACGAGCGCGCGGTGCTCCCCGCGCGCGCCCGCGGAGAGGACGACCGCCAGCAGCGCCCCACCCTCCACGTGCGCGGCCGCGACGTACGCGCCGACGTGAGGAGCGAGCGCGACGGTGGCCGTGGGCGGGGTCATGGGCTCCACCCTATACCGTCCGTCCGGGCCGGCGTAGCGCCGGAGTCGCGCAGGGGCGGTTGCCCTCTCGCCTCCCCGATGCGCGTTCAGGGATAGCGCGCCGGCGCGGCCGGCAGCGCTGGGGTCGTCGACGTCGACCTCGGGTCGCGCCGGCGGCGCGCGCGTCCCGAGTTGCCGACGGCTCCGCGCGCGACCTGGTACGCTGCCCGCCGATGACCGAGCGGATCGAGAGGGCGCACGCGCTGATGATCGAGGGGGAGCTCGAGGAGGCGGCGACGTACGTGCGCGACTGGTACGACCGGTCGCGGAGCCCCGCCGAGGGCGCGCTCTACCTCTCGCTCGAGCTCGCGATGCTCGACTGGGCCGGCGCCGCGGCGACGACCGAGGAGCTCCGCTCGGTCGCCCCCCACCTCGGCGCGCTGCTCGATCGCGTGACGAGCTCGGCCCACGCCGACCGGGAGCGGCACGCCCGCGCGTCCGATCCCGGGCTCGCGGGCACCCGCCAGGGCTTCGCGCCGCCGCCGCCCACGAGCCTCCTCTACGCGCGCGCCGAGCGCGCGCACGTGTCGGGTGATTTCGTGGGCGCCAAGGCGGCGCTCGACGAGATCGCGCGGGTTCGTCCGAAGGTGCGGGGGACCCTCACCACCACCTCCGGCGCTTCGCTCCGCTTCGCCGACCTCGTCGACGCCGACGACCTCACCGGCGCGATCTTCCCGGTCTTCCACCAGGGCCGGGTGTACGACCTGCCGCTCGCCGATCTAGCGTCGCTCGAGCTGTTGCCGAAGGCCGACCCGTTCCACTGGCTCTGGCCGTCGGCCTCCTTCGTGGCCAAGGGCGGCACGCCCCGAGGCACCGTCGCCTTCCCGGCGCTCTACGTCGGCTCCGCGAGGCAGAGGGCGGGCGCCATTCGCGCCGGGCGAACGACGGTCTTCGATCACCAGCTCGGGTACGCCGTCGCCGCGGGGCTGCGCGACTTCTGGGTCACCGAGGAGGGGGGAGGCAAGCGGCTGATGGGCCTCGGTCACTTCGCCAAGATCGAGATCGACTGAGCTCGCCGCGCGCCTCGGCCACTTCACCGCGGCGCCGCCCCCACGCTGCCGCTACTTGCAGTTGGCGACGCAGACTCGGACGCACTGGCGCACGGTCTGTCCACCCACGCTGTTCTGGAGCGACTGCCGCGCCCTCTCGACGCAGCTCCAGTCGATGCGGCCGCTGACGATGTCCTTGCAGTTGCTCTCGGCCATCGCGCGCGTGTCGACGGGCACCCAGGTGCACTGCTCGTCGAAGACGGGGACCTTCGGTTGAGGCGAAGGTGCGCTCGTCGTGGCAGCAGGCTTCGGTGGGTCGTCCACGTGGAAGTCAGGGTGGCCTTCCACGTGGGTCTCTCGCGGTGGCTCCACGGCTGAACCTACCGTCCCGTCATCCGAGTACGCGCAACCGCCCTCACCGAGGAGACGCAGGGAGCAGTTGGCGCTGCACTTCTCGCAAGCGAGTCGCCGGCCGTCGCGTCGACTGCGCTCCGCAAGGAACGCGCCGAGTTCCTTGGCGATGGCTGCTCCAAGGAGCTCGATGCGCCGGTCGAGCGTCGTAGCGCCCCCGCCCTTCAGCTGGACGTTTACGTCGATCTCCGCCAGTGTCCGCCCCAAGCGCGTGAGGATCCGTATCTTCGCCGAAGCGCTACCCGGGGCTTCGACATCTGCTGCCGACAGAGTCGCGTGGACGTGGTATCCGCGTGATTGGCACTCCAGGAGCTCGATCTGGATGTCTTCGTGTCGACGCGGCACTGCGCGGTCGTATGCGCTCGCCACGCGTCGTGCGACATCGGCGTTCGACGTGGCTCCTGAACGAACGGTCTCGACCCCACCAAGCTGCATGGGATAGAAGCATCCTTGCTCGCCGAAGAAGGTGCTTGGCGTCGTGTCGTCGAGATGCCGCGCAACGGTCGGTGTTCCGCAACCCAGGAGAGCGATCGCGAGCGAGAGCGGCGCCAGGATGCACCCAAGCGCGTAGCGGCGACGAAGAGGCGCGCTTCTCATCGACGCCAGAGTATCGCTGCAGGCGTGGTCGATGCGACCCAGTTCGTCGGCGCCGCGAGAGCGACCGGCGCCCAAGCAATCGCGCGGATCGCGCGCGAGCCGTCGAGCGCCGCCCGAGAAGTCCCGCCCTCGCGGTCCTGCTCGATCGTCCCGACGGGACACGTTTCACGCGGGTCGAAGTCGGAATCGAGCAGAAAAAGCGGGGTGCGCTGAAAATACGAGCGCTCGTATTTCTCGCGGGGCGATGTTTCACGGGCGTGCGTCGGGCCCCGACGCACGCCCGTCACCGCGCGCAGCCCGCCCGGGACGGATCGGTGCAGCAGCGATCGACCGCCTCGAACGCGCGGCGGTAGAACGCCTGGTAGGAGGCGTCGCTCGTCGCGGCCGCCGGGAGGGCCGGCGGCATCCAGGCGTCGCGGGGGAACTGGTGTCCGAAGGGGGATACCTTGGAGCCGAGCACCGAGCCCGAGTACCCCGACGGCTTGCCGGTCGTCCACCAGCGCACGAAGTGGTTGCACGTGCCCTGGCCGGCGGTCGCGAGGGAGGACTTGCCGAGCGAGTGGCACTGGGTGCACGCGTCGCTCGGGGCCATCGTCCCGCCGCGGATCGCCTGCGCGTCGGCGGCGGAGAGCGGGTTCGCGGCGTCGTAGGCCGCGGCGTCGATCCGCACCTGCTTGGGCCGGCTCGCGGCGAGGTTCCAGCGGCGGTACGCCTTGCCGAGGAACGTCGGCGGCGCGACCGTGCGCGGGATCGCGTGCGTCTTGCCCGACGTCGAGGGGACCTGGTTCTTCACGCCGATCCACGGCGTGCCGAGCCACACCTGCGAGTCGTGGCACCGGTAGCACTCGCTGTCGTCGGTGGTGAGGGTGACCGGCGACTCCCACGTCGCGACGGCCTTCTTGTCGGCCGCGTCGCCCTTCACCCGGCCGGGCGCGTAGGGCGAGGGGACGCCGCGCGCGACGTAGCTCGTCGGCTTGCGGATCTGGAACCAGCACGACTCGGCGTTCTGGAGGTCGGACTGCAGGATCGCGATGTTGTCGTATTTGCCGCTGTCGATCGCCGACGGAGTCGATCGCCGGCAGAGGATGACGGTGGCGATCGTGTGGCCGTACTTGTTCACCGTCTCGAGCTTGGTGAGGCGCGCGCCCGGCACGCACGCGAAGTCGGTCCCGACCAGGCTCGGCTTGTCGCAGCTCGCCGGCTCGGTGGTCGTGACCTCGGCGCCGTTCACCTCGACCTTCACGCGCGAGGCGTCGGGCCCGTCGCAGTCGAAGCTCGGCACCTCGACGAGGAAGCGGTCGTAGCAGTCCTTGCCGTGATCGTAGATGGAGTAGTCCGCGGGCAGCGGCGTCTCGTCCGGCACGTACGGCGGCAGCGGCGGGTACGACGGCGCGTCCGCCGCCGCGTCCGCGCCCTCGGCCTCTCCGCCGCCGCCCGCGCCCGCGCCGTCGCTCGAGCACGCGCCGAAGACGGCGGCGATCGCCGCGCACGCGAGCCCGCCGAGCGGGAACCACGGCGCACGCGCGCCCGCGCGGGAGAGCATTCCCAACCGTACCATCGCGCGGGCCCGGCGCAACGCAGCCGGGGCGAGAGGGCGCCGCGACGAACTGCCCCGCGTCACGCCGACACGGCGAGCGCGTGGAGGAGGGGCCGCCCGTCGTCGGGCGGAGCCGGGGTGAAGGACTCGGTGTCGCCGGGCGGGAGCTTCACCGTGCCGGCGCGCCAGGCCGCCCGCGCGGCCTCGATCGCGTCGAGCGAGGGGTGCAGGTAGTTCCACCATACGTAGCGCGGCCCGACCGGCGCACCGCCGTAGACGAGGACGCGCGCCGCCGATCGCGCGCTCACCGTCGCGACCGCGCCGGGGGTGAGCACGGCCGCGCAGCGGGCGCCGACGGTCACGCCGTCGACCTCCACCTCGCCCTCGATCACGTAGAGCGCGCGCTCGGGCTCGCTCCGATCGACGAGGTGCCGCGCCCCAGCGGCGAGGTCGAGGTCGTGCAGGAAGCAGGGCGAAGGGAAGCGGATCGGGCCGTCGGCGTCGACGACCCGGCGGGTGATCACGCCGCCGCTCTCCTCCGAGGCGACCTTCTGCAGGTGCTCGTAGCGCGGCGGGTCGTCGAGGTTCGCGTCGGGGAGGGCGAGCAGGATCTGCAGCTGCGCGTACGCCCCGCCGAGCGCGCGCAGCCGGTCGAAGCGCTCCGAGTGCACGACCCCTGGCCCCGAGGCGTACGTGTAGCCCGCGCCG
>JAEUKG010000423.1 GCA_016794325.1 Myxococcales bacterium
CCTCGTGAGCGAGCGTCTCCAGCCGCGCCGCGATGTGCGAGCGGCGCGCGGCCTCTCGGGCGTCCTCCACGCCCGCCGCGTTCGCGAGGCGCGTCTTCTCGATCTCGCCGGCGATGGCGCTCCGCTGCGCGGCGGCGAGGAGCGCCCGCACCTCGTCGTCGAGGATGCGGACGTCGAGCACCTCCACGTCGTACACGCACATCCCGTTCTCTTCGAAGACTCGCCCCGCCCGGGCCTCGCCCGGCCGCTTGTCCCCGAGGATCGCGGCCCGCACGAGCGGCGTCGCCTCGGCGTGGAGGCGCTCGACCGGCACCTCGCGGGCCGCGGCGCGGAGGATCGAGCCCATGTGGTCGCACAGGAGCGCCACGTAGTCGCGCACCGAGAACCAGCGCTCGGGCCGACCTCCGGCGTCGGTGAACGACACTCGGTACGAGAGCGAGACCTCGAGCTCCACGTGGTCGCGCGTGCGCACCGGCACGACGTCGCTCACCTTGTTCCCTGCGATCTGCAAGAAGCACGTCTCGAGGGGCTGGGCCGCCGACTTCGGGCGCCCGGTGGACAGCGAGAGCACCTCGAGCTCCTCGTCGTAGCCGAGGACCCGCAGCGCCGGGCCGACCACCACCTCGCGGCGCCGCGGGCTCACGACCATCACCGCCGTCGACGGCGGGACGTCGACCGTGATCGCGCGATCGCGCGTCACCACCTCTTCACGCGTCGGGTCCACGAGGTACGAGGCCGGCCCCGCGACGGTCGCGATCGCGCCGGTGAGCCGGTCGCGCACGTAGAGTCCCTCCCGCTCCGAGAGCCCGACCGGGCTCGACACGCCCACGATCTCGAGCCACTCCGCGGGGAAGACGTAGCCCTCGTGGTCGCGGAGGAACACCTCTCGGCCGGCCTCGTAGCGCCCGGGTGGCAAGAGGTCGCCCTCCCGCACCTCGTGGGGTCGGAGCACCCGCAGGTGGAGGCCGCAGTTCTTCCGCAGGAGGAACGCGCGCCGCACGAAGCCGCCGCCGTCGACGGGCACCACCTCGAACCCGGTGGCGGGCACGTAGAACGCGTGATCCGCGCCGCGGATCACCTGCTCTTGCCCGATCGCGAGGCCGGCGGCGTCGGCGTCGTACGCGCGGACCACGAGGTACTCGTCCTCGCGCAGCGCGTGCCCGCCGATCACGCGCGCCCGCTGCCCGGGCCAGAGCGCGAACGTCGCGGGGCCGGCGATGACGACCTTGCGACCGTGGAGGAGCTCCACCGCGGCGTTGCTCCCCTTGATCGCGCGCGCCTCGGGGGACTTCGCCGGGTTCTCGAGGACGATGTATTCGCCCTGGGTCGCGCGCACGAAGGGCGAGACGCCCGACGACGGATCGTCGGCGCGCACCGGGAGGAACCGGTCGTGGCGGAAGTCGACGAGCCGCTCGGTGTTCGAGAGGCTGATCTTGGTGGGGCCCACGTAGAGGACGATGTCGCCCTTGGTGAGGTCCTGCACGTATGCGAACTCGTTGGCGGCGACCAGGATGTCGCGCTCGCGGACGTCTCGTTCGGTCATGGCCGATCCGAGAGCACGGACCGTACCGCGCGAGGATCGGCGGAGAATCGCGGCCCGCGCTCGCGTGCGGTGCTCCATCCGCGCGCGCCGTGCGCCGCGGTGGAGCGCGCCCATCGCACCTCAGCCGTTCGCCGCGGTGGCGCGGGCGCGCGCCGCCGACTATAGCGTCCGCGCATGACCTAACGCGCTCGTCGCCCGCTGATCGTCGCCGCCCTCGCCACTTCGTTCGCAGGCGCCTGGCTCGCGGCTTGCGGGGGCTCCGATCCCCCGCCAGCGACCGGCGCTGGCGCGGACGCGACGGTCGACGCGGTCGACGCCGTCGTCCCGACCGCCGACGCCGCCCGTCCGTCGGACGCGGCGCCCGAAGCCGATGTGAGCGTGGACGCGTCGGCGCTCTGCGCGCAGCTCGAGGCCCGGGCCGCGAGCTGCGGCGTGGTCTTCAAGCCCAAGGCTTGCCTCTTCTTCACCTGCTACGACAAGCTGTTCGGCGACGCCGACTCGGCCGCGCTCGCGACCTGCATCGTCACCCGACCCTGCGACAAGTCCGACGACGCGTGCTTCGCCGAGGTCTCGTCGAAATACGCCGACGATCCGGGCGGGAAGGCCTTCCAGAGCGCTTGCCTCGCGAAGCGCGACGCCTGCCGCGAGGCCGGCGCGGGCTTCCTCGACGACTACTGCGCCGGGCCGACCTACGCGATGCTCCGCGATCGCGGAGCCTACGACGCCTGCGTCGCCAAGCCGTGCGGTGAGGTGAAGGCCTGCTTCGAGGCGGTCGTCGCCGGCGCGGGCTGCCCCTGAGCTCGAGCGTGCCGCGTCGCTCGCCCCCGAGCGCGGGCGTCGGGCCCTGGTAAGATGGGCTCTCGCGTGTCCGACGAGAGCCCTCCCCCGCGCGAGCTCCTGCTCGACGTCGCGCCGGCGCCTGGCGACCTCTCGCAGATGTCGGGCTCGGCGATGGCGCCGGTCGTGGTGTCGGTGCTCGTCGCGGGCGCGCTCGCGAAATACGTGAACCTCACCGCGGCGGGGCTCGCGCTCGTGGGCGCGCTCGTCGTGTCGCTGATCCTCCGAAAGCCCCGGCTCGGCCGCTTCGTCCTCCGCGTGGAGGGCGACGCGCTCGAGGTGCGACGCGAGCGCGCTCCCGAGGCCGTCGCCCGCGTCACGCTCGCCGAGGTCGTCGACGTGACGGTCGAGCGCAAGCGCGCGCCCGCGACGGGCCGCGGCGCGCCTCCCGAGCGCGTCCAGATCGCGCTCGAGCGAAGCGGCGCCGAGTCGGTCCTCGTGCCGGAGGAGCCGATGACGCCGATCGAGGGCGAGGAGTGGCACGCCAAGGTGCGCGTCTTCCTCCGCAAGCACGGCTGGGTCCCGCGCGACGAGCGCACGAGCCCGTAGGGCGCAGAACGCGCCCGTGCCGATGCCCGGCGCTGGGACGGCGCGGAGCGCAGGCCGCAACCCAGCTCGAAGCGCTTGATTTCGCGAACGAAATCACCGGAAGCCGCGGCCGCGCGGGAAGGACCGCGGGCCCCGGCCCGTACATGACGGGCGAATGGGCTACGTCGAGGTTTGGAGCTCGGAGACCGCGGGGACGTTCGACATCCCCTTCCGGTGCGCGCAGTGCGGGCACGCGACCCAGGCGCGGGTGCGCGCGATGGGCCACGCGAGGACGGCCATCGAGCACCACCGCGTCGAGGCGATGGCGCAGCAGGCCGCCTACGGCCACGCCTTCCGCGCCGTCACCGAGAGCCCCTGCCCCCGCTGCCAAGGGCCGAGCACCACGCTCGCGGAGCGGATGGCCGAGTGGGAGCGGAAGGCGCGCACCCGCAAGACGCTCCGCCTCGCGCTGGGCGCGGTGGGCCTCGTGCTGCTCTTCGCCTCGAGCGCGGGCTGCGCGTCGCTCTACGACGACATCGCCCAGGCGGGCCCGGGCGTGGGAATCTGGACGACCTTCTGGGGCGTCATCCTTTTGGGGATACTCCTCCTCCTCGGGCCGGGGAAGAGCCCGCGGCGCCAGGCGTCGCCCTGGGTGCAGTTCGCCTGAGGCGGCTCACGGCCCTCGCAGCGCGGCGACGAACCGCTCCCACTCGGCGCGCTGGGCCGCGAGCGCGCCGCCGCCGAGGACCTCGCGGAGCGTCGCGAGGCCCCCGGGGTCGCGATCCTGATCGCGCTGGAAGGCGCGAAAGTAGCGGAGGAGCAGCCCCTTCTCCTGCAGCCAATACAGCGTGTATCGGGCGGCCGAGTAGAGGAGCGGGCCGTCCTTTCCGTCGAACGCGAAGCGGCCGGCGTCGGCCATCCTCTCCCACGAGGGCGCGGTGCCGGAGGCGAGCGCGCGCTGGAGCGCGTGGAGCCGCCAGTTCACCCGGCCGCGGATGTGGCCGCGCGCCGCGCAGCCGAGGTCGGCGTCCTCGACTCCCCGCTCGTCGACGCACGAGGGCGCTTCGAAGAGCGAGCCGAGCCCCTCGTGGAGCCACACCGGCGCCGCCGAGAAGCTCGCGTCCATGAAGGCGTGGACGATCTCGTGCACCATCGTCCCGTAGCCGTAGCCGACGTTCATCACCAGCGCGCGCCGGCACGGGGAGTAGTAGCCGTAGGGCGTGCTCGGCACCGAGCCGAAGACGGCGGAGGCCCCGGAGCGGTAGCTCGACTCGTCGGGGAACGACCAGATCGTGAGGATGACGCCGGGATCGTGCTCGAAGAAGTCGCGCTTCAAGAGGTCGCGCGCCCACGCCACCACCTGGGCGTCGGCCCGCACCGCGTCGACGCCGCCGTTGCCGACGACGACGAAGGGCGAGACGATCGCGCTCGCGAACCCCGCTCCCCCGCGCGCTCGCTGCTCGTCGGCGACGGCCGCGAGCTCCGCCGGCGTGTACGGCCGCGCCGCGGGGCCCGCGCGGCAGCACCCCGCGAGCGCGACCCCCGCGAGCGCGAGCGCGACCGTCCTGCGCATGCGCCTCCGACACGCGGCCTGCGGGAGGTTTGGGTCTATTCTCCAGTGGATGCCGCGGCTCGTCCACCTCGCGCGGGAGTCGACCCGGCGCTCGATCGCGCGCGCCGGCATCCGCGGAGCGGCGGCGACGGTGCCCGTCGGCGCGCAGCGCGGGGTGCGCCTCGATCGCGCGGTGTACGCGATGCCGGTGCTGCCCGATTTCTCGACCACGTTCCAGTGGCTGCGGGAGCTCCGGCGCTGGCACGGCGAGCGGATGATCGTGGTGCACTTCACGCTCCCCAAGGACTCCGAGGTGTGGGTGGGGCGCTACGGCGGCCCTCACCGCCTCGCCCCGGTGGGGGCGGCGTCGCGTTGGGTCGCCGAGCACCCGCTCGGCGCCGAGGTGATCGTCCCGCGCTCGATCTCCACCGGCGAGATCCGCGCGGTGCGCGAGACGACGCAGCTCGTGGGCTGGACCGAGACCCCGGAGCCGTCGACCTGGGAGTGCCTCTGCCAGCAGTGCCTGCCGCCGGGGATGCCGAAGACGATGCGACGCGTGCGCGCCGCGTACGACCGCGCGATCGCGGCCGCGCGCGCGGCCGAGAGCGCGGACGCCGTGCGCGAGGCGCTCTTTCGAGTCTCGACGCCGCTCGAGCGGGCGCGGGGGCGACTCCCGCCGGCGCCCCTCCTCGCCTTCGCGCGCCACCCCCACCCGAACGTGCGCAAGCTCGTCGCCGCGTGCCTCGCCGACGTCCGCTGGAAGGACGCCGAGGCGACGCTCCTCGCGCTGCTCGGCGATCCCGATTTCCTCGTCCAGTGCGCGGCGGCGGACGCGCTCGTGCACGGCTTCGGCGTCGCGCGCGCGCGCGCCGTCCTCGCCCACCCCGACCTCGACCCCGACGCTCGCGGCGCGGTCGAGGGTCGCATCGCCGATCGGGAGGCCGATCTCGAGGAGTCGAAGGCGCTCAGCCGAGCGGCTCTTCGTCGATCGACGTGAGGCGGCCGTAGCCGTCGAGGTCGTAGCGGATCCGGACCTTCGGCTCGCGCCCGGCCCCGGTGCCCTGGAACACGGTGCAGACGAGCGCCCGACCACGGAGCGGATAGCGCCCCCCGTCGGTCAGGAGCTCGGGCACGTCCGGCGTCGCCGCGCTCGGTCGGAGCATCCCCCCCGCCGCCTGCTGCGCGTAGAAGACGGACGTGCTGGTCGTGGCCGACGCGAGCGGGGCGCCTGCGTCCCCGATCACGGCGATCTCGACGTCCCCCTCCGGCTTCCGCGGCTTCTTGGCGGCCTTCTTCTTCGGCTTGCGCCGCTCCCGCGGCGGCGCCCAGCCGTCGGCCTCCTCTTGCTCGATGAGCTCCGCGGCCTCGGCGTCGTCGACGACCGCGCCGAGCGCCGCCGCGATGTCGTCGACGAGGTCGCCGAGCGCGCGATCGGCGCCGCTCGTCGACGACATCGAGAACGAGGCGCCGAAGCGGTGGAGCGTCACGTCGACCGGCCCGATCGCGGCCTCGAAGTCGAGCTCACCCTCCTCGAGCTCGTGGTCGGGGACCTTCTTGCCGGTGATCCGCTCGACCACCTCGGCGATCTTCCGCATCGTACACCGCTCGCAACGGACGTAGACCGTGTAGTCCCAGGACATCGCAGCCCTCCACCGGGCGCCGAGGATACCCCACGGGCCCG
>JAEUKG010000388.1 GCA_016794325.1 Myxococcales bacterium
CCACGTACGTTCGCGGCGCCGCGGCGGTCGTCGCGGCGCTCCTCGGCGCGAGCGCCGCGGGCGCGGGCTGCTCGTCGTCGCCGCCCGGGCCTCCGGGGTTGGGGCAGGTCGCGGGCGCCCTCGCGGCGGCCTACTGCCAAGCGCTCAAGGGCTGCTGCGAGCCCCGCGGGTTCGCCTACGACGACGCGTCGTGCATGGCGCAGAAGGTCCGTGACTTCGAGGACACCGCCGACGTCGTGAAGCGCGGCAAGGTCGTGTACGACGCGAACGCCGTCGAGGCCTGCGCGAGCGCCCTCCGCGAGCGCGTCTCGAAGTGCAGCCCCGAGGCCGGCTCGGGCGCCGACGCCGGTCAGGTCGATGCGGTGGAGGAGGCTTGTTTCCCGGTGTTCAAGGGCACCGTGCCCCCCGGGCAGGAGTGCTTCGTCGCCGGCGAGTGCCAGGTCGGCAGCGCGCGCGAGGACGGCCTCTGCCAGGCCGACAACCGCCCCGGCGCCGACCCGAAGAAGAAGGTGTGCTTCAAGCGGACGACGCTCCTCCTGCCGGGGGCGCCGTGCCGCCTCCAACCGAAGAAGGGCGAGCTCGAGACCGCGACGTGCGATCCGCGCGTCGCCTACTGCGAGCTCAACTCGCCCTCGGATCCGAACGACCCGGCCGCAGGCACGTGCCGCGCCTACGCGAAGGTCGGCGACTCGTGCGAGGCGACGGGGACGCCGCCGCGGTCGCCGCAGTGCGAGGCGCCCTCGAGCTGCGATTTCGTCGGGACGAAGAGGTGCACCCTGCCTCCGGGCGGCGGTCAGCCGTGCTCGCAGGCGGGGACCACCTGCGCCTCCGGCTTCTACTGCGATCGCACCGCGGGCAGCCCCGGCACCTGCACCGCGTGGAAGCCGAGCGGCGCGTCGTGCCGGCAGAGCGACGAGTGCGCGGGTCGACATTGCAACATCCCGCCCGGCGGCTTCGACGGGAGCATCCCCACCGGCGTCTGCGACGACTTCGGGCAGAACCAGCAGGCGGTCGCGTTCGAGGTGAGCCCGCGGAGCTGCGGCTTCGGCCCGAGCGGCACCGGCCCCGAGGACGCGGGGATCCAACCGATCAAGACGGCGAGCTTCCGGAGCGCGCTCGCGCTCCCGAGCCGGGAGGGGGCACGATGAAGGCCGGGCGTCTGTTCGGGTGGGTGATGGCGGCCGGCCTCGCGGCGTCGGCGGCCTCGGCGGCGGTGTGCGGCTGCTCCTCGTCGAAGGACGCGGGGCCGCCGGGCCTCGGCGAGTTCGCCCAGACGTTCGCGACCGCGTATTGCGACGCGCTCAAGGGCTGCTGCGAGAAGGCGAGCCACCCTTACGACGAGGCGTCGTGCCGGGCCCAGCTCGTCGACAGCGCGCAGCGCGCGGCGGACGTCGTGAAGCGCGGGAAGGTGATCTACGATCAAGGCGCGGTGCAGGCTTGCCTCGACGCGTACAAGGCGCGGGCCGCGCTCTGCGTCGAGGACGCGGGCGCCCCGGCCGACGGCGGCTACGAGCCCTACGTCACGGCGTGCGCGCGCGTCTTCCGGGGGACGGTGCCCCCCGGGCAGGCTTGCCTCACCAGCGAAGACTGCGAGGACGAGTTCCCGCGCTCGTCGGGCTCGTGCCGGCCCGACTCGCGGCCGGGCGCGGACCCCTCGAAGCCGGTCTGCTTCCGGCAGGTCACCGCGAACCCCGGCGAAGCGTGCAGTCTGCAAGGTTCTCCGAAGGCGGGCGAGTTCGAGGTGCGGTCGTGCGACGGCCGGGCCGCGTATTGCGACGGCACGCCCGACGCGGCGAAGTGCCGCGCCTACGCCAAGCTCGGGGAGGACTGCTTCGTCCCCCCGAGCACGGTCATCCAGTGCGACTCGCGCGCCGACCTGTTCTGCGACAGCACGTCCCGCAAGTGCGCGGCCTTGCCCGGGGTGGGCCAGCCCTGCACGCCGAGCCAACAGTGCGCGAAGGGCGCGTACTGCGAGCAGGGGGCGCCGGGCCCGGGCCCGACCACCCGCACGTGCGCCGCGCGGAAGGCCGACGGCGCCGAGTGCAACGCCTCGACCGAGTGCCAGAGCACGTTCTGCGACTTCGACCTCGGAGGCGCGGACGGCGGCGTGGTCCGCGGCCGCTGCGGCGCGGCGACCGACCTCTCCGCCAACGCCTTCGAGGTCACGCCGCGCTCGTGCGGCTTCGGCCCGCAGGGTCGCGGGCCGGTCGACTCGGGCATCCAACCCGTGAAGACCGCGCGCTTCGGGCGCTGAAGCGGCGCCCAGCGCACGGTCCGGGACGCCGACGCCGGCGGCGACGACGCGAAGCGCGCCTCGCGCGCGTCACTTCTTCGGGGCGGGCGGCTTGGCGCTCGGCGCCGGGGGCG
>JAEUKG010000398.1 GCA_016794325.1 Myxococcales bacterium
CCCGCCGCTGCCGCTGCGCACGCGCAGCTCGACTCGCCGCCCCCGCGGGACGTCGGCAAGCCGGGGGTGGACGCGCACAAGACGGGGCCCTGCGGCGGGGTCGCCCGCGCGGGCACGCCCACCCAGTACACGCCGGGCCAGAAGGTCCAGGTGACGTTCACCGAGACCATCGACCACCGCGGCTGCTTCCAGATCGCCTTCTCCGCCGCCGGCGACACCGGCTTCACCCTCCTCACGCCGACCGGCGCCGCGGGCCCGAACATCGACGACCCCACCGGCGACACCGTGCCGAAGCAGCGCACCGTGGAGGTGACCCTGCCGACGACGCCCTGCAAAGCGTGTACTTTGCAGGTTCGCCAGCTCATGATCAACCAGCCCTGCAAGGCCAACCAGCAGCCGGGCGAGACGGGCGCGGGCGACACCTACTTCTCGTGCGCGGACATCTGCATCGGCACCGAGTGCGATCTCCCGCCCGCGGCCGACGCGGGCGCCGGCGACGGCGGGTCCAGCGGATCGAGCGGCTCCAGCGGGTCGAGCGGCTCCAGCGGGACCACCGACAGCGGCGTCTCGACCAAGCCCGCCCCCACGTCGTCGTCGTCGTCGAGCTCCGGCGACCGCCCGAGCCTCGACTCCGGCAAGGGCGACGACGGCTGCAACACGAGCGGCGCCGGCGGGACCGAGACCGCGCTCCTCGGGGTCGCAGCCGTAGCGGTGGTCGCCGGCCTCCGCGCGCGCCGCAAGAAGGCCTGAGCGAGCGCGCCGGGCTGTGGTAGCGGTTGGACCATGATCGATCACACCGGCATCAACGTCTCCGATCCCGCGAAGAGCCGCCGCTTCTACGAGGCGGCGCTCGCTCCGCTCGGCTACGCGGTCCTCATGGAGATCCCGAAGGAGCACACCGGCGGCAAGGTCGTCCTCGGCTGCGGCGTGGCCCCGAAGCCGGACTTCTGGCTCGCGGAGGGTACGCCGTGCGAGCCGCGCATCCACGTCGCCTTCCGCGCCAAGAGCCACGCCGAGGTGGATGCATTCTACAAGGCCGCCGTCGCCGCCGGCGGCCGCGACAACGGGCCGCCCGGCCCGCGTCCGCACTACCACCCGCACTACTACGGGGCGTTCGTGCTCGACCCGGACGGCTACAACGTCGAGGCCGTCTGCCACGACCCCGTCTCGACCTGAGGACGAGGATGCGCTCGGGGGCCGTCGCGCTCGCGCTCGCCGTCGCCCTCGCGGCGTGCGGGTCCGACGTCCCCGTCGCCCCCGAGCCCACCGGCGTGGGGCCGGCGCCGCTTCGCGCCCTCGACAACGTCGAGCTCCTGAACACGCTCCGGGACCTCTTCCCCGACGTGAAGGCGGAGCTGCCTCCGCTCCCCGACGACGTGCCCGTCGCCGGCTTCGAGAACGCGGTCGAGGGCCAGCGCGCGTCGGACGTGCGCGTCGCGCGCATCGAGGCCATCGCCCACGTCGTCGCCGATCACGCGACGCGCGATCCGAGCCAGGTGCGCGCCCTCACCGGCTGCGACGCGGTTGCCGACGCCGCGCTCGCCCAGCGGTGCGCGGCCGCGCTCTTCGACGGGGTCGGTCGCCGGATCTTCCGGCGACCGCTCGCGGACGAGGAGCGCGCGCGCCTCTCGGGGAAGCTCGAGGAGTGGAGGCGCGCGATCGACTTCGCGGCGGCGGTGCGGCTCACCCTCGCGGCGATGCTGCAGTCGCCCCGCTTCACCCACCGCGTCGAGCTCGCGGGGCCGGGGGCGGCGCCGGGCGCGCTCGTCGCCCTCGACGGCTTCGCGATCGCGAGTCGCCTCTCGTTCCTGCTGTGGGAGAGCGGCCCCGACGACGCGCTCCTCGACGCCGCCGCGCGCGGCGAGCTCGACGGCCCGGACGGGGTGCGCGCCGCCGCCGAGCGCATGCTCGCCGATCCGCGCGCGCGCCGGTCGCTCTACGGCTTCCACCGCCAGTGGCTGGGGCTCGATCGGATCCTGCTCGAGGAGCACGCGGCGCGCGCGCCCGAGGTCGACGCCGAGTGGAGCCGCGCCACCCGCGACTCCGCCGCCGCCGAGACCCGCCTCTTCGTCG
>JAEUKG010000418.1 GCA_016794325.1 Myxococcales bacterium
GCGCCCGTTACGAGGACCTCGTCAACTTCCGCAGCCACCACAGCGTGAACCTCCACGAGGCCGGCATCCCGCCGCTGCACACCCCGGCGTCGGCGCTCGCCACGCTCCCCGACGAGGTGAAGCGTCGGCTGTACCTCGTCCACATCGCCGCCAAGGACGTGCCGGCCGGTGCCGGGCTCCGCGCGGCGAGGGTGGGGCTCGAGAACACGCTGCGCATCGACGCCGCCGAGGACCCGGAGCACGCCGAGGCGATCTCCTTGCTCGAGGCGGTGTGCATGGTCGACTTCATGCGGGATCTCCCGCTGTCGCGCGCGCGCCACATCCTGCAGCGCGCGCACCGCCTCCACCTCCCGGCGGGGGAGAAGATCGTCGCCCAGGGCACGCGCGGCGACAGCTTCTACGTGCTCGTGAACGGGCAGGTCCTCATCGTGCGCGACGGCAAGGAGCTCAAGGCCTACCGGGCCGGCGACTACTTCGGCGAGACCGCGCTCCTCCTCAACCAGCCGCGGAGCGCGGACGTGGTCGCGAAGACCGACGTCGAGCTCATCGCCATCGACCGCAACGACTTCCTCGCGCTCCTGCGCGGGACGCGGATCCCCGAGCGCCTCATGCGCCTCGCCCGCGTTCGCGAAGAGGGGACGTGGGACCTCTTCGACGGCAACAGCGTCCTCCAGCTCCTCTCGAGCGGGCAGAAGACGCAGCTCCAGTCGCTCCTCGACCCCGAGGAGGTGCAGGCAGGCCAGGCGCTGTGGGTGTCGGGGTCCACCCCGAAGAAGGCCTATCTCGTCGGGGATGCCCACGTCGCCATCGAGAGCGCGGCCGACCCCACGGAGGGGCTCAAGCCCTTCACCCGCGGGGCCTTCGTGGGCGACGTCGACGCCGTGCTCGCCGGGACCGCGACCACGACCAACGCGCGCGTGACCCGCGCTGGCAGCGTCTACGGGCTGGGGCGCGAGGAGCTGCAGCGGTTCTTCGACGAGAACCCGGGCGTCCTCGTGTCGTTCCTCGGCACGCGCTTCGTCGAGTAGGGCGCCTCGCGCGCCCAGAGCTCGCGTCAGGTCGGGTGGGCCTTCACCCAGTCGACGACGGTGCGCAGGCCCTCCTCGAGCGGGACCGCGGGCCGGAACCCGAGCTCGCGCTCGGCCCGCCCGATGTCGGCGAACGTGGCGTCGACGTCGCCGAGCGGCACCGCCGCGCGCGTGGTGATGGCCTCGCGCCCGGCGGCGCTGCTCAGCGCCGCCACGAGCCGATCGAGGGTGATGGGCGCGCCCGAGCCGAGGTTGTAGGCGCGGAAGCCCGCGGGGGCGCGGTCGATCGCCGCGAGGACGCCGCGCACGATGTCGTCGACGTGGGTGAAGTCGCGCTTCATCGACCCGTCACCGAACACGGTGATGGGGCGCCCGGCGAGGATCGCGCGGGCGAAGAGGGTGATCGCCATCTCCGGCCGCTGGCGCGGGCCGTAGACGGTGAAGAATCGCAGGGCGGCGAGCGCGAGCGACGGCGCCTTTCGCGACAGTGAGAGCGCGACGAGCTCGGCGCCGCGCTTCGACGCGGCGTAGGGCGACTCGGGCTCGATGGCCGGGGCCTCCTCCCGCGCCGGCAGCGGCGTCGAGTTGCCGTAGACCGACGAGCTCGAGGCGATGACGAGGCGGGGGACCTTGGCCTGGATCGCGGCCTCCACCACCGTCGCCGTCCCGTCCACGTTGATTCGTGCATAGTGCACGGGATCGGCGAAGCTCGGACGCACGCCCGCGAGGCCGGCGAGGTGGAGCACGGCCGAGGCGCCCGCGGTGAGCGCGGCGACCTTGGCGGCGTCGGTCACGCAGCCGGTGACGACCTCGAGGCGGCCTCCGAGCGCGGCGAGGTCACGGGCGTTCGCCTCCTTCAGCGCGCGCGGGTAGGGCGCGTCGCTGAAGTCGTCGAGCACGACGACCTCGTCGCCGCGCGCGAGCAGCGCGCGCGTGACGTGGTAGCCGATGAAGCCGACGCCACCCGTGACCAGCGTGCGGGGCATCCGGCGGCTACCTCTGCGACGGGCGGTCGGCGGGGCGGTGGGACGCGCTCGGCTGGATCCCGATGCCCTGGAACCGCAGGCCCGCCTTGAGGACGTCGAGGGGGCGCCAGATGTTGCGCGCGTCGACGACGAGCGGGGGCACGTCGCCCGCGCCCGGCCGCATGCGGCGCCGCATCTCGGCGAAGTTCGGGGCGCGGTAGCTGCGCCACTCGGTGAGCAAGACGAGGGCGTGGGCGCCGTCGAGGGCGTCGTAGTCCTTGTCCTTGACCGTGGCCTTGCCGCCCATCGCGTGGACGAAGTTCGCGGCGGCCTCGGGGTCGTGCCCCACGACCGTCGCGCCCTTCTCGACGAGGGCCTTGCCGAGCTTGAGGGAGGGCGCCTCGCGGACGTCGTCGGTCTCGGGCTTGAACGCGAGGCCCCAGATCGCGATCGTCTTGCCGGAGACGCCGTCGAGCGCGCGCTCGACGAGCTCGGCGACGAAGCGCGCCTGCTCGTCGTTGGCGGAGTGGGTGGCCTCGGCGAGGCGCATCGGGACCCCGGCGGACTTGCCGAGCGCCGCGAGGGCCTGCACGTCCTTGGGGAAGCAGGAGCCGCCGTAGCCCGGGCCCGCGTAGAGGTACTTCTTGCCGATGCGCGAGTCGGAGCCCACGCCGAGCCGCACCGCGTGGATGTCGGCCCCGGTGGCGTGGCAGAGGCGCGACAGCTCGTTCATGAACGAGACGCGCATCGCGAGCATGGTGTTCGACGCGTACTTGATGAGCTCGCTCGAGCGCGGATCGGTCACGACGACGCGCTCGCCCGAGAGCTGCAGCGGCGCGTAGAGGTCGCGGAGGGTCTGCCGGGCGGCCTCGCTGCGGGCGCCGAGGACGATCCGGTCGGGCTTGAAGAAGTCGCTGACGGCGTCGCCCTCCTTGAGGAACTCGGGGTTCGAGACGACCTCGAGCGCGACGTCGGCCGAGTCGACGACCTCCTGCACCTTGTCGCACGTGCCGACCGGCACCGTGCTCTTGACCACGACGAGCGCCGGCGCCTTCGCCTTCTTGGCGATCTCCTTGGCGGCGGAGAACACGGCGCTCACGTCGGCGGCGCCGTCCTCGCCCTGGGGCGTCCCCACCGCGATGAAGTAGGCGTCCGCGGTCTCGTACTCCGCGGGGATGGAGCTGCCGAACGTGAGGCGGCCGCCGCGCTGGTTGCGCTTGATGAGCCCCTCGAGGCCCGGCTCGTAGATGGGAAGCTCGCCGCGGCGGAGCCGCTCGATGCGCGCCGGGTCGATGTCGAACACGAACACCTCGTGCCCGAGATCCGAGAGCCCCGTCCCCGTGACGAGACCGACATAACCTGCTCCGAAGACGACCAAACGCATGGGGTAGAAAGCTCCTTGTTTTCGTTTCTCTCACCGCGCGGGGGCGGTGCACGTCGGCGCCGCGCCGCGCGGCTCGTTTCGCCTCACCGCACCCGCTTGAAGAGCCACCAGCCACCGCGGTGCTCCTCGAGCGCGAGGGCCACCGGGACATCCGGTGCCGGCGCGTCCTTTTTCGTTCGGATGAGGACGTAGTCCCAATCCGAGAGGGTATAGGCCGGCCAGTCGATGAACTTGAGGTCGGACTCGCTGTACGAGGCCGGCAGTCGCAGGGCGGGGTTGTCGCTGGTCGGGTAGAGGGCGGTGCCCTGGTGGAACCACACGTCGCTCACGACGATGTCTTTGTCGGCGAGGACGAGCTTGTCGTAGTGGACGAAGGGGTGGCCGGTGAAGATCTCGCTGTTCGGATCGAGGGGGAGGTTCAGCAGGCTCGCGCGCGCCGGCACGCGCCCGAGCACCTCGCGGTAGCCGACCGCCTCGTCCTGGAAGCGGTGGGACGCGACGAGCGCGAGGGTGACGAGGGCGAACGCGGCGAGCGGGACCGCGCGCTCGAGGACGACGCGGCCGGACCGCCCGAGCGCCTCGCCGTCGATCGACAGGAACAAGAGCGCGAGCACGACCGGCACGAGGCGGCCGTCCACGAAGCCGAACCAGCCCACCGAGTGCGGGAGCACGAGGAAGATCACCGCGATCACCGCCGCCCCCGCGAGCAGGGCGCGCCGGTGCCGATCGGCCGCGGTGAGGGCGTCGCCGCGCGCCCGGCGCCGCCGAGCCTCGCGGAACGTGACCCAGGCCGCGCTCGCCGCGAAGACCCACAGGAGCACGCCGACGAAGATGTCGATGCCGGTGCGGGTCATCAGGGTGGGCGTGACGAGGAGGCTCAGCTTGTCCATCGCGCCCTGGAACCGCGGGTCGAGCGCGTTGTGGAGCGGCGCCGACCCGTCGGGCACCGCCGAGCCGCGCTGGACCCAAGCGACGTACGCCGCGAGCCCGACGGCCGGGCCGAGCGTCCACGCCCGCTTGACGCGCTCGAGCGTCCGCTCCCCGAAGAGCGACGTCACGCCGGCGAGGAGCAAGAACAGGAGGAAGGCGTGGCCGTGGGCGACGAACACGAGCGGCGCGTACGCGAGCACCGCGATCTCCGCGCGCCGGACCGCGCGCGGGGGCGTGCTCGCCCCGGCGTCGACGAGGGCGCCGAGCCGGAGCCACAGGACGAGCCCGCCGATCATGACCGCCATGCCGAGGAGGTAGCTCGCGAAGCCGAGCAGGGTCATGAACCCGAACGAGAGCGCGAGGCCCACGTACCCGTAGGTCGCGGTGCGATCGGCGAAGAGCGTCCGGCGCGCGAACAGGAGGGCGGCGGGGGTGGCGACGACGGGGAAGGTGGCGAGCGCCCGCACCGCGCCCACCGGGCCGACGACGCGGATCAAGAGCTCGCCGAGGAACCGGAACAGGGAGTAGGGCCCGATGTGCGGGGCGAGCACGAAGTAGCGCTGCTCGAACGGCGACTCGGTGAAGCGGTGGCGGAGCGCGATGAGACCGGCGTGCGCCGGCAGGTCCTGGAACGGGAGGGCGTCGAACGCCCAGAACACCGCGAGCGCGAACACCGCGAGGACGCCGAGGGCGATCCAGCCCGCGCGCGCCTCGAGCCGCTCGGCGCGCGGCTGCGCCGGCGCGTCCAGCGAGGAGGTCGTCTGCGGTGCTGCCTGGACGCTCATCGTCGGGCGGCAGTGTAGTGCCAAGACCTCCGTTTTCCAGCAAAATCCCCAGGAAAAGCGCCGGTTTTTTCGCCCTCGGGGGGGCCGCTGGCGGGCCGCCCGAGGGGCCGTGGCGCGCCGCGCTCGTGTGGCCGCGGTGTGGTAAACGAACGCGCGGATGACGGCTCCTGCAGGGCGGCTGGGGAGGGTGGGTCGGCGCC
>JAEUKG010000426.1 GCA_016794325.1 Myxococcales bacterium
GGCTGGCGCCAGGCCTCGGGCACGCCGGGGTAGGCGAAGAGCGATCGCACGAGCTTCGCAGCCTCGACGTCCTCGGGCCGGGCGAGGGACTCGCGGTGGAGGCGCGACACCATGGCGTGGGCGACGCGCTCCCAGTCGGCGACGAACGGGCGCACGAGCCGCGGATCGAACAGAGCGGCGACGACGTTGAGCCGCGCTGGCACCGCGGCGGGCTCGGCGACGAACCGCGCGAAGAGCCGGGCCGCCGCGTCGTTGACGTGCACCACGTCCCACCGGCGATCGAGGACGGTGAGCGGGAAGGGCTCGTGCATCTTCTTCATGCGCTCGAGGGCGCCGGCGATCGACGGCGGCAGCTCGCTCACCACGCGGGCGGGGAACTCCGGCGAGAAGCCCGCCGCGTGGAGCATCTCGTTCTGGTCGCGCAGCGGCACGTTCAGCGCGCCAGCGAGGCGGAGCACCATCTCGCGGCTCGGCTGCGCGCGGCTCGTCTCGAGGAAGCTGATGTGCCGCGCCGACACGTCGGCCGCGAGCGCGAGGTCGAGCTGGCTCGCTCCGCGGCGCGTCCGCCAGTGGCGCAGGAGGGCAGGGAAGAGTCTCGCGTCGCCGTCGCTCATGCGAGGACTGTAGCCCGCGGCCGGCCCCGGCGCGCTTACCTCGCGGGTAATTGCTGCGTCGGCCCGTCGCTCCCAAGCTCGAGGCCATGGTCCACATCCCCCAGCTCACCGAAGCCGAAGTCACCCGCGCCTTCACCGGCGCCCCCCACCGCATGGTCGCCGTCCCCGGCGGCCGCATCGCCACCTACGTCTTCGGGCGAGGGCCGGACGTCGTGCTCGTCCACGGCTGGCCCCTCACGGGGATCACGTTCCGGCGCCTCGTTCCCCGGCTCGCGCGGTCGTTCACCGTCCACGTGATCGACCTGCCGGGGGTCGGGCAGACGTCGTGGGACCCGGGCGCTCCGATCGGCATCGCCGCCCACGCGGCGACGGTCCGCGCCTGGGTCGACGCCCACGGGCTCGAGCGCTTCGCCTATCTCGCGAATGACAGCGGGGGCGCCATCGCGCGCCTCGCGGCGCGGGGCGACCGCCGGGTCGCGGGGATGGTCCTCGGAGACACCGAGCTCCCAGGGCGCCACTCGCCGCTCGTCGCCGCGTTCGTCGCGGCGTCGAGGACGCGCCTGGGACGCCAGGCGCTCATGGCGGCGATGGGCTCGGCGACGCTCCGCCGGTCGCGGCTGCTCTTCGGCGGGTGCTTCACCGATCCCGCGTACGTGGACGGGGAGTTCGGCGAGCTCCTCGTCCGGCCGATGCTGGAGTCGACGGAGGCGGCGCGAGGGCAGCTCGACTTCGCCGCGGCGCTCGACCCGAGGGACCTCGACGAGCTCGCGGCCGCGCACCGCGAGATCGCCGCGGAGGTGCTGTGCATCTGGGGCCCCGACGACCCGTTTTTCCCCATCCGCCACGCGCGGGCGATGCTCCCGAGCTTCGCCGGTGGGGCGACGCTCGTGGAGATCCCCCGCGCCAAGCTCTATGCGCACGAGGATCACCCCGACGCGTTCCTCGACCACGCGGTCCCGTTCCTCGAGCGGGTGCTCCCCGGCGTGCCCGCGCGGGCCGACGCCCCTGTCGCCCGCGCGTGACGGCTCCGAAGCGAGCTGCGTCCCACCCCACCGCTCGGTCCGCCCCCCGCCGCGGAAATTCGTTGGCCAGCCAACGAATCGGGGGGAGCGCCACCGCCGCGGAAATTCGTTGGCCAGCCAACGAAATCGGGGGGAGCGCCCCCGCCGCGGAAATTCGTTGGCCAGCCAACGAAATCGGGGGGAGCCCCCCGCCGCGGAAATTCGTTGGCCAGCCAACGAAATTGGGGGGAGCCCCCGGTCGTGCGCAAATGTTCGTAATTCTTTTGCTTTGCGAGGGGCCAAGCTGAGCCGCGGGTTCGCGCGTATCCTCGGTGCCGCCGATGGGCCTGCTCGATCCGACCCCGCCGCCCTACGACGCCCTCGCGTGGGTGAAGAAGCCCTTCGCCGAGCGCGGCCGCATGGTCTGCGAGGCCTGGGCGATGCAAGGCTACGGCTCGCCGCTCGGCGTGTACGCCGCGTACGCGATCAAGGTGGGCCTCTACGTCCTCGCGTGGATGGGGTTCTGCGCGACGAGCCCCGCGCTCGGTGGGCCGTCCACCGTCGCCGCGTGGTGGCTCCACCCCATCGCGTTCCAGAAGGCGATCGTCTGGAGCATGCTCTTCGAGGTGCTCGGCCTCGGTTGCGGCAGCGGGCCGCTCACCGGTCGCTACTTCCCGCCGGTCGGCGGCTTCCTCTATTTCATGCGCCCGGGGACGACCAAGCTCCCGTACTTCCCCGGCGCGCCGCTCGTCGGCGACCGCCGTCGCGGGCTCGTCGACGTCCTCCTCTACACCGCGCTCGTCGCGTCGTGCGTGCGCGTCCTCGTCGCGCCGACGCCGCTCGCTTCGCATTATTGGCCGATCGTGGTCCTCGTGCCGCTCCTCGGGGTGCTCGACAAGACGGTGTTCCTCGCGGCGCGCGCCGAGCACTTCTGGGTCACCATCGTGTGCTTCGCGTTCGCGCCGAGCTTCATCCCCGGCGCGATGGCGGTCCAGCTCGCGCTGTGGTTCTGGGCCGGCGTGTCGAAGCTGAACCACCACTTCCCGACGGTGAGCTGCGTGATGACGAGCAACGGTCCGCTCACGCGCTCGCCCGCGCTGCGGCGCGCCATGTACCGCGACTACCCGCGCGACCTGCGGCCGTCGCGCTTCACCGAGATCCTCGCGCACGGAGGGACCATCCTCGAGTTCGCGGTCCCGGTCGCGTTCTTGCTGACGCCGCTCGGCGTTCCCCCGATCTACGCGGTGGTGCTGATGCTCGGCCTGCACGCGTACATCACCAGCAACGTCCCGAT
>JAEUKG010000429.1 GCA_016794325.1 Myxococcales bacterium
TGACTTGGACATAGCAACGCGGCCGCTCTCGCTAAAATGACACGACCTGACGAGGACGGCGCCTCGCGCGCGATCAGCCGCCCGAAGGCGACCGGGCCGTGGCGCGGCGGCGGGTGAGCCTCCGCGCGAGGAGGGCGGCCGCGATCGGGGCGAAGACGAGCGCCGGCGACCGGCCCGACCCGTTGCACCCGCCGTCGTCCGCGGCGCGATCGCGGACGGGATCCGGCCCCGCGGGATCGTAGGCGAGCCACACGTGGCTGGTCACCGTGCGGCGCGAGGCCTCGACGAGCACCTCGGCGCGGACGCGGCGCTCGGCGCCCGCCGTCATCGTCACCGCGCGCTCGATCGTGAACGGATCGCCCGTCACCTCGGTGACGTCGTCGGCCTCGCCGTCGACGACGAAGCGCACCTGGGCGCCGCGTCCGCCGGTCACGGTCGCTTTGAGGAGCGCGCTCTTGCCCCGCACCGTGTCGCCGATCACGGCGTCGCCGCTCGCGACCTCCACCATCGGGTCGCCCGGGCCCTGGAGCTTCACCACCGTGCGCCCCTTCTTGATCGCGTCGACGAGCGCCTTCACCGACAGCTCGTCGGCGAGGACCATCGTCGTCGGATCGCCGATCGGGCTCGCGAAGCGCTCGCCCTGCTTCTTGCCCGCGCTGTGGTCGTCCGACCCGCCGAGGGCGGCGAGGTGGCGACCGGCGGCGCAGCGCTTGTCCCAGAAGTCGATCGCGGCGTTGGAGAAGAAGCTGCCGCCCTGCTTGAGCCCGATGGTGGCGATCTCCACCCCGCCGACGACGCCCTCGTCGATGGGCTGCTTCCACGCGCACCCGATGCACAGCGCGCCGAGATCGAGCACCGGGTGGTTGATGGAGAACACCGCCCCCTGCTCGGCGAACGCGCGCGCCGCGCCGTCCGCGGTCACGCCCGGCTGCCCCACCTTGTGATCGACCCAGCGCGTCGCGCCGATGGCGTTCGCGTGCCCGGCGTACGTCGTGTATTCGACGCCGGGGACGAGCAAGAGATCGGGGTGCTTCGCCTGCACCCCGGCGAAGAAGTCGAGCTGGGTGATGGTGTTGTGGTCGCTCACCTCGACGAAGTCGAGGCCGCGGCTCTTGGCGAACGCCGCGAGGTCCTCGAGCGGCGGGCTCGCGTCGGTGCTCTCTTGCGAGTGGGCGTGGAGGTCGCCGGCGTACCACCGGCGGGCCTTCACGAGGGCGGGCGATTCCGTGTATTTTGCACGATTCGTCTGGGCCGGCAGCGTCGGCGCGTCGCGGAGCACCACCTCGAGCTGGTAGGCGGCGGGCGACGCGGCGAGGGCCGCCTTGCCGACCACGACCCGCCACGTGCCGGGCGTGATGGGGCCGGGCACGTACGCGCGCGAGGCCGCGCCCTCGCCGACGACAGCGTTCTCGCTCGTGCCGCCGCCCCAGCCGCGGTAGCCGGCGGGGTCGTTCAGCCCGAAATCGAGGGTGTTCCCCTGCACGAGCGACTTGTGGACGATCTCGATCTCCTTCGTGCCGGCCGGCACCTCGAAGGGGACGAAGAAGTGGTCGGGCCCGCCCTCGGGCGCGTTGCCCGAGAGGACGAGGCGCTGCTCGGCCCCGTAGGCGGAGGCCGGGGCCAAGAGCGCGATGAGCGCGAGCGAGGCTCGCAGCGTGCGGATCATGATCCGCATCGTACCCAACGGCGGGCCGGAGCGCAGGATGGACGGGCGACTACCGCTGGCGCGCGCGCAGGATCTGGAAGTAGCGTCGGCCGAGCCCGGAGGCCGCGGCCGCGCGCGAGACGTTGCCGTTGTGCTGGCCGAGGACGTGGGTGACGTACGCGCGCTCGAACTCCGCCTGCACGAGGTCGCGCGCGGTCGTGTACGCGAGGTCGCGGTCGATGACCCACTGGAACGCGTCGTCGGGGGCGCCGCCGTGGCCGCCCGCGAGGTCGTCGTCGAGGTCGGAGTCGCCGAGGGCGTAGCGGCGCGCGATCGCGTTCGAGAGCTCGCGCACGTTGCCGGGCCACCCGTAGCCCTCGAGCTTGCGCACGAGCTCGGGCGGGAGCGGGCGATCGGTCGCGCCGAGGCGCTTCCAGAAGAACTCGGCGAGGAGCTTCACGTCGCCGGTGCGGCTGCGGAGCGGCGGGAGCTCCACCCGGCCGACCGCGAGCCGATAGAAGAGGTCCTCGCGGAAGCGCCCTTGCTCGACCTCCTTCTCGATGTCGCGGCGGGAGGTCGCGATGACACGGACGTCGAACTTCGTGACACGGTCCTCGCCGACGCGCGCCACCTCACCCCGCTCGATCGCGCGGAGGAGCTTGCCCTGGAGCGCCGGCGAGAGCTCGCCGACCTCGTCGAGGAGCAGGGTCCCGTCGTGGGCCTGGCCGAAGACCCCCGCGTTGTCGGTGCCGGCCTGCCCGAAGAGCGCCGCCTCGGCGTGGCTCGCGGGCACCGTCGCGCAGTCGAGCACCACGAACGGCCCCAGCCGGCGCGGCCCGTTCTCGTGCAGCGCCTCGGCGAGGAGCTCCTTGCCGGTGCCGGTCTCGCCCTCGACGAGCACCGGGAGCGAGCTCGCGGCGAGCTTCTCGAGCAAGGGGTAGAGCCGCCGCATCGGCGTGCTCGCGCCCACCATCCGCCCGAAGCTCACCGCGGCGGAGAGCTTCTGCGCCGCGACCGCGCGCCTCTCGACGACGAGGGTGGTGGACCCGACGTCGAGCGTCTCGCCGCCGACGAGGAACGCCTCCGCCACCCGCACGCCGTTGACGCGCGTGCCGTTGGTCGACCCGAGGTCGCGCACGCGGAGCGCAGAGCCGGCGACCTCGAGCGACGCGTGCCGGCGCGACACCGTCGGATCGACGAGCGGGAGCTGCGAGGCCGCGCTCTTGCCGACGAGCGTCGCCGACGGCGAGTGCATGTCGACGAGCACGTTCTTGCCGGCGTCGGGGCCCGCGGCGACGCTGACCATGAACGCGGGCGCCTGCGCCTCGTCTTCGCGCCGCGGGGATAGCTCGGTCTTGACGTCGTCGTGGCTCATGGCCCCATGATTTCGCGACTGGG
>JAEUKG010000471.1 GCA_016794325.1 Myxococcales bacterium
AGCGCACGAGCTGGCAGGGCGCGATCGACGGCCGTTCGACGACGGGCACGTAGAGCGTGAGGCGGGTGCCTCCGGTCGCGCCGGGCGACAGCTCCACCGCCCCGCCGCCGGTCACGATCTTGGCCTTCACCGACGCGAGTCCGAGGCCGCTGCCCTTCTTCCCCTTGGTGGTGAAGAAGGGGTCGAACGCGCGCGCGCGCGTCGCCTCGTCCATCCCCGCGCCGTTGTCGGCGACGACGATCTTGCCGTAGGCGCCGGCGCCGAGGCCGAGGTGCTCGCGGGTGGCGTCGTCGACGTGGGCGCACGACGCGTCGATGGCGAGGAGGCCCCCGTCGGGCATCGCGTCGCGGGCGTTCGCGGCGGCGTTCACCAGGATGTCGATGAGGTCGTCGGGATCGATCGCGAGGTCGCGGGGTGCCATGCAGCTCATCGACACCGAGACCGACCCCCCGACGACGAGCTCGACGAGGCGCCGCACCCGGGCGAAGACGGTCGCGACGTGCGCGCGACGCTCGCGAGGCGAGGTGAAGCCGCGGAGCTCCACGAGGAGCGCGTGGGCGCGGGTGGCAGCGGTCACGATGCTCGCCGCGTCCTCCGCGAAGAGCGTGGGGTCGTCGAGGAGCTCGGCGTGCATCCGGATCGCGCTCACGAGGTTCGCGAGATCGTGCAGCATCATCGCGGTGCGGAGCTCCGTCGGTCGCTCGTCGGCGACGCACCGTTCGCACTCCGGACGCATCATCCCTCGATTGTGCCCGGGCCACGCGGGGCCCACAATCAGCGTGGTGGGGCTGCTTTCGTGGCCGAACCGGCCATGGACGCGCGACCGGCGACGTCGCGCGTCAGTCGACGCGGGCCGCGCTCGCCACGACCCCGGGCTGGCTGGCCGTGACCGCCTGCAGCACCGCGACCGCGCGGTGGTAGTCGGCGAGGGCGCTCACCTCCTTGAAGGCAGCGTCGGCGACGGCCTGCTCGCGCAGGTTCACGACGAGGAGGGTGCTCGATCCGAGATCGAGCGCGTCGCGCTCGGCCTGCGCGAGGCGCCGCGCGACCGCGAGCTCGGTGCGCGCGAGCTGGATCCGCTCGCGGGCCGCGGCCTCGGCGACGAGGGCGTCGTTCACGTCGGCGGTGAGCCGGTTCTTGAAGAGCGTCTGCTGCAGATCGAGCTTGTCGAGCTTGGCGGTCGCGGCCTCGAGCTTGCCGCGCCCGACGCGCGCGAGCACGGGGAGATCGATGACGAGGCCGAGCTCGACGTCGATGGGGCGGAGGTTGTCGGGGCCCGGCCCCACGTCCTTGGAAACGGCGGCCTGGAGATCGATCGCCGGGCGGGTCTGGTTGCGCGCGAGATCCATCTCGATCGACACCTGGCGCTTCAGCACCCCGAACCGCGCGAGCTCGGGCCGACGGGCGAGGGCGCTCGCGACCTCCTCGGCCGCGCTCGCGCTCCGCGGCGGGCCGGGGTCGGGCAGGTCGGGCGTGCCGTCGCCGAGGGCGGGGGCGCCCCGGATGCCCTGCAGGTGAT
>JAEUKG010000434.1 GCA_016794325.1 Myxococcales bacterium
TCTCCGCCCATCGGGGCGCCGCCCATCGGAGCGCCGCCCATCGGAGCGCCGCCCATCGGGGCGCCCCCCATCGGGGCGCCGCCCATCGGGGCGCCGTACGGATCGGCGCCCGGGGGCGGACCGGGCGGAGCGCCGAACGGATCGCCGCCCGGCGCGCCCGGCGGCGGACCCATCGCGGGGCCACCCATGGGAGCTCCGCCCATCGGCGCGCCCGCGAAGGGATCGGGGCCGCCCATCCCTGCGGGGGCGACCATGGTGCCCCCCAGAGGATTCACGGCTTGGTTCGGATCGGGGCCCGGCGGAGCGCTCCCGAAGAGGTCCGGGGGCGGCGCAGGAGCCGCGCCCGCCATCGGAGGGGCGACACCGACCATGGTGCCCTTGAGCTTGCTCGGCATCGGCTGCGGAGCCGGCGCGGGCGGGGCGCCCGTCGGAGGAGCTCCGGGGGGCGGCGCGCCAGCGGGCGCACCTGCGGCCGGCCGCGGCGCGGCTCCGGCGGGCGGCGGCGTCTGGTTCATCATGAGCATCGTGCCCTTGAACTTGGGGGCCGCGCCGCCGCTCTTCAGCGCCTGGCCGCACTTGCCGCAAGCCGTCGCCGTTTCCGGATTCTGAGTACCGCAGTTCGGACAGAACACTCCGCTCTCCTCTTTCACCGCGCAGGGACGACCTGTGCGGCCGCGAGCATAGCGGCGACGGCACGGCCATCACAAGAGTAACCAACACGGGGGTGGAACATGATCGGAGCGGCGCTCGCCCCAGCGTCGGGTCTGGGGTGCGGCGTCGGTCGATTCGTACGCATGTTTCTCGTAGAACCTTCCCGGGCGGCGCGCGCCGCGGCCGAGGGCGCGACGGCCCTCCGCCCGAGCGGCGCTCCGAACGGGCCGACAGGGCGGCCCCGAACGCGCTTGACACTGCGGGCCCGTGGACACTAGCGTTCGCGCGCAATTTGACTGGCTTTTTCGGCCCCGCGCCCTCGTCGTCCTCGCCCGCGAGCCCCGCCGGCGAATTCGACGACCGCGCCCCGCCAGCGAGGACTCCCACGCGATGACGTTCGCCCTCACGCCCGAGCGCGACCAAGAGCTCGAACAGATCCTCAAGCGCTACCCCAACCGGATGGCAGCGCTCATCCCCGTGCTCCACCTTGCCCAAGACCAGAACGGCTGGATCTCGGAGGAGGTCGTCGAGTGGGCCTCGCGTCGCCTCGACGTCCCCCCGGCGCACGTGCGGGGTGTGGTCACGTTCTACACGCTCTTCAACCAGAAGCCGGTCGGCAAGCACCAGGTCTGGGTGTGCCGCACCCTCCCCTGCGCCCTGCGGGGCGCCGGCCAGCTCCTCGCCCACTGCGAGAAGAAGCTCGGCATCCACGCCGGCGAGACGACCGCCGACGGAAAGATCACCCTGCGCACGGCGGAGTGCCTCGCGAGCTGCGGCACCGCCCCGATGATGCAGGTCGACAAGACCTACCACGAGAACCTCACCCCCGAAGCCGTCGACGCGCTCCTCGACGAGCTCCGCAGGTAACCCGATGCTCAAGCGCACCGACTACCTCACCAAGACCTACGGAAAGCCGGAGGGCTGGACGCTCGGAGTGTACGAGCGTGAGTGCCACGGCTACCAGACGGCGCGTCGCGTCCTCTCGACGATGAAGAAGGACGACGTCGTCAACGAGGCCAAGAAGGCCAACATCCGCGGCCGCGGCGGCGCCGGCTTCCCGATGGGCGTGAAGTGGAGCTTCATGCGGCCCCACCCCACCAAGCCCGCCTACCTGGTGATCAACGCCGACGAGGGCGAGCCGGGGACGCACAAGGACCGCACCATCATGGAGCTGAACCCTCACTCGGTCATCGAGGGTTGCATGATCGGCTGCTACGGCATCGGGGCGCACGTGGCGTACATCTACGTCCGCGACGAGCTCCACCTCTCGAAGGCGCGACTCTGGGCGGCGATCGCGGAGGCCAAGGCCAAGGGCTACCTCGGCGCGCGGCCTTTCGGCGTCGACTACCCGCTCGACGTCGTCGTGCACACCGGCGGCGGCGCCTACATCTGCGGCGAGGAGACGAGCCTCCTCAACTCGCTCGAGGGCCGCCGCGGCGAGCCTCGCCTGAAGCCCCCGTTCCCGGCGCAGGCGGGCGCGTTCGGGTGCCCCACCACCGTCAACAACCTCGAGACGATCGCGGCGGTGCCGAGCGCGTTCCACATGGGGTGCGAGGCGTTCTCCAAGCTCTCGGCCATCCACCACCTGAACGACGGCGGCGTCCGCCTCTTCGGCGTGAACGGCCACGTGAAGAACCCGGGGGTATGGGAGTGCGCGGTCGGGCTCACCCTGCGCGAGCTCATCTACGATCTCGGCGGCGGCGTCCTCGGCGACAAGCCGCTCTTCGCGATCATCCCCGGCGGCTCCTCCACCCCCGTCCTGCGCGCCGACGAGCTCGTCCACGCGCCCGACGAGAAGAGCCCGCTCCACCCGTGGCACGGCCAGAGCGTCCTCGACGTGCCGCTCGGCGTCGACACCTTCCGCGGCATCGGCACGATGCTCGGCACCTGCTGCGCGACCGTCCTCGCCGAGGGCACCTGCCCGGTGGCGGCGATGCACAACCTCATGCAGTTCTACCGCCACGAGTCGTGCGGGCAGTGCACCCCGTGCCGCGAGGGCTCCGGCTGGCTCCTCCGCATCACCGAGAAGATCCTCGACGGTCGGGGGACGATGGAGGAGCTCGATCAGCTCCACGACATCGCGAACAACATCATGGGCAACACGATCTGCGCCTTCGGGGAGGGCACCGCGATGCCAGCGCTCGGTTTCTTGAAGAAGTTCCGCCGCGAGTTCGAGGCCTACGTGCGCGGCGAGAAGAAGAAGTCCACCGACGGGCGCCTCACCGTCGACCACCACGACTTCGTGGGAGGCTGAGCCCGCCATGGTGATCGGACACGCTTACTTCTGGATGTGCGCGCTGCTCGCCGTCCTCGGGGCGGTGGCGACCGTCGCCTCCAAGAACCCCATCCGCAGCGCGATGGGCCTGCTCCTCATGATCCTCTCGATCGCGGGGCTCTTCCTGGCGCTGCACGCGCAGTTCCTCGCCGCGATCCAGCTGATCGTGTACGCGGGCGCGATCGTCGTCCTCTTCCTCTTCGTCATCATGCTGCTCGGCCCGGCGGCGACGTCGCCGTCCGACCAGCGCGGGCGAATCCCCCGCTACCTCGGCGCGGCGGTCTTCGGCGGCGCGGGCCTCACCGCGATGTGGCTCGTCGTCAAGGGCGCCCCCAAGGCCGAGATGATGAAGGACACCGTCCCGAG
>JAEUKG010000482.1 GCA_016794325.1 Myxococcales bacterium
AGACCGAAAACGCCACGAGCTCGTCCATCTTCTCGGCGACGCGCTGCGGGTCGTCGAGCTTGAGGACGGTCTCGGCGGCGTGCAGGTCGTTCGCGAGGAGGAAGCCGGCGCGATCGGCGGTGCGCTCCACCGCCGTCGTCCACCGCGCGAGGTTCGTGCGCCCGCCCTCCTCGACGAACCGGAGGAAGTGGCCGCGCAGGCGGTCGACGTGCTGAGGCTCGAGGATCGGCTCGATCGCGCGCGCGATCGGCACCACGAGCTCCTTCACGTGGGGCGCGCGCGGCAGACCCGGGTTTCCGATCGACAGCGCGGCGAGGAAGATGTCCTCGAGGCCCTTGGCCGACGGCACGAGGAGGCGCACGAAGTGCTCCTCGCGGTAGTCCGCGAGGTGGCGGCCGGCGATGAACGCGAGCTCTGCCGCCGATCGCCCCGAGAGCGCCTTCTGGCCGAGCTTCGACGACGGCGGCACCCCCGGGACCATCTCCACGAAGCCAGGGAGCTCGGGGTCGACGTAGAGCGGCGGGGCGTTCATGCCCAGGATCGCCGAGGCCCACGCGAAGCACCGGACCGCCTGGATCGTCGTGACCGCCGGGTCCTGCTTGCGCGTCGCGTCGAGCTTCGGGAGCATCTTGTCGCGGCGAAGCGCCGACAGGCGCCCGATGAGCACCGCCGACACCACGACGCTGAAGATCTCGCCCACGAGCGGCTCCTCCTCGTGGTGGAAGAGGAGCTTGCGCCACGCGTCGCCGGTCACCGCCGCCTTCGGCCGGATGAGGGCCGCCTCCTTGTGGCGAGCGAAGATCTCCTTCTCTTCGGCGTTCGCCCCGCCGACGAACACGAGCGCCTGCGCCGCGCACCAGGCGCGGTCGGCGTCGTCCGCCTTCTTGTAGACGCGGAAGAGGGCGCGGAGCGTCTCGACGTCCCGCGGATCGTGGCGGACGCGACGCGCGAGCTCGACCGGGTCGTCGTCGGGGATGTCCCCCTTCGACGCGACGTCCGAGAAGTCGACCTCCACGCTGACGTGGGCCCGCGCCTCCTCGAGATCGCGCTCGAGCTCGGCGATGCGCCCCTCCAAGAACTTCACCCGGCGCTCGAGGGCGAGGGTGCGCTGGTCGGTCGCCGGCTCGAGGGGTACGAGCGACGCCCGAGGCTCCTCCTCCACCGACATGTCGCGGATGACGACGCGATTGCGCGCCTCGTACGCTGCCTGCAAAGCCGTCTCGAGCTTCCGCAACCGCGTGCGGTCGAGCCCGAGGCTGTCGGCCATCTTGTCGAGCTTCTGCCGCTCTTCGACCGTGATCACCCCGTCCTCGATCACCTCGGCGAAGAGCTCCTCGTACATCGCCTCGAGCTTGCCGAGCCGGACGTTGCCCTCCGGCTGGACTCGCTCGAAGGATGCGTGGTGCTCGAACGTCGCGTCGCTCATGTGGCTCCCTTCCCTGTCCCAATCGGGCGAACCGCCCGTGGGGCGACGCCGACGACAGCTCCTCGGCCGAGCGTACCCGAGGCGAGCGCCTCCGGGGCCCGACAAACCGAGCCGCCGCGCACGACGCGCCCGCTCCCCCACCTCTTCATTGCAGAACACCCAACAAAATCAGTAATCTGTGTGCGGCGTGGCCAGCATCGACCAGCTCTACTCGGAGTGGCAAGCGAGCCCGACCGGGGCCAACTCGCTCGCGCTCTGCAACGCGCTGCGCGGGTCGAGCCGGCACGATCTCATCGACATCGTCGGCAGCTACACCTCGCGGCAACACCGCACCAGCGTCCCCGCGCTCATCGCGGTCGGCCGCATGTACATGGAGTGCGGGCGCTACGACGACGCGCAGGGGGTGCTGCTCGCCGCCGGCAAGGCCGCGCCCCGCGACGCCTCCGTCTACCGATGGCTCGGCGAGATCCTCCTCCACAAGGGCGACGCCGAGCGCGCCGAGAAGGTGTTCGATCGCGCCCTCGGCTTCGGCGGCGGCGACGACGAGACGACGCTGCTCGCCGAGCGCGCGCGCTACCTGAAGGGCATCGAGCGCGCCGCCGGCCAGAGCGCGGCCGCGCACGAGTTCCGCAAGTGGCTATCCCAACGCGGAGTGCCGCCGCCCCGCCCCCCGGCCCCCTCGGTGTCGGAGATGGAGACGCAGATCCGCAAGGACGACGAGGTCCGCGGCGCGCTGGGGGCCGCGCTCGGGCTCTCGCAGGTCGCGACCAACGAGCCATCCCTCGAGAACCTCGCCCGCGCCGCGACCGGCGACCCTTCGTTCAAGCCGGTGACGGGCGCGAACCTCGACGCGCCCCTGAGCAGCCGCGCCGCGCCCCAGCAGTCGGGCGGCACCGCGCCCGCGTTCGCGCCGTCGTCGGCCCGCATCCCGGCCGCTCCGCCGGCCCCGCCGATCAAGCCCGCGTCGCGCCCGCCTCCGGCCCCGCCGCAGACGCGCCCGCTCGCCGCGCCCCCGCCGAACCCCTTCGCCGCGGCGCCGAATCCGTTCACGGGCCCGCCGAGCATCCAGGTGCCGGAGCCGGCGCGGATCCCGGACGCCGCGGACGTGCTCGAGGCGCTCGCGATCGCGGGCATCTACGAGCCCGACCAGACGCACATCCCCGCCGCCTCCTGGGATCGCCCGGGGGCGAGCCCGAGCCGCAAGGGGTCGACCGCCCTCCTCGTCGTGCTCCTCGTCCTCTTCATCGGCGGCAGCGTCGGCGCCTTCTTCTTCGTCCGCGATCGCCGCGCCAAGGAGCACGCCCAAGCCGAGGCGCTCCTCGCGCGCGCCGACCTCGCCATCAAGGCCGGCGACCCCCGCGGCCTCCCCGAGGCCGAGAAGAACATCGGCAAGGCGTTCGATCTCGAGTCCCGCTCCGAGCGCGCCGCGATGTCGTGGCTCCGCGAGCGCGCCGTCGTCGGCCTCACCAAGGGCGGCGCCGACGTCGCCCTCGAGGACGCCACCGCGCGCGCGAAGGAGGTCCACAAGAACGAGAGCGAGATCGCCTTCGCCTACGTCGCGAGCTTCCTCTTCCAGGGCGACACCGCGGGCGCGATCTCGGTGATGCCGAAGTGGGACGGCCCCGCCGCCACCGACCCGTATTACCAGCTCCTCGCCGGAGCGACCCTCGAGCGCGCGGGCGACGCGCGCGCCCTCGAGCGCTACGCGGCCGCGACGCGCTCCGATCCCGAGCTCCTCATCGCCGAGGTCGGGCTCGTGCGGGCGATGGCCTGGTTCGGCGATCCCAAGAAGGCGGCCGAGCTCGCCAAGAACTTCCGCTCGCGGTTCCCCGAGCGCCAGGAGGGCGTCGCCCTCGTCGCGCTCGCGTGGGCGCGCGATCCCGCCCGGGGCGACGCGCCGCCGGAGGTGGAGGAGGCGACTCGCCTCGGGGAGCTGCCGATCTCGCTGCGCTCCGTCCCCCACGCGCTCCTCGCCCTGCGCGCGCTCGACAAGCGCGACCCGGCGATGGCGAAGTCCGAGATCGAGCGGGGCCTCGCCGTCGCCGACTCGCCGAGCGCGGCGACGTGGCTCGGCGCGATCGCGGTCGAGCTCGGCGACGAGGCGCTCGCGCGCCGCGCCGCCCTCACCGCCCTCGCCTACTCGGCGATCTTCCCGCCGGCGCGCGTGCTCGCGGCGCGCGTGGCCTTGCTCGCCGGGCGGCTCGACGAGGCGGTGAAGGCCACCGAGGACCTCGACGCGAGCGCCCCCGACGTCGTCCTCGTCCGCGCGGCGGTCGCGTACGAGCGCCTCGACGCCGATGGCCTCGCGCGCGCGCTCGACTCGGGCTCCAAGGAGGCGCGCAAGCTCCGGCCGCTCGGCGGCGTCGTCGCGGCCCCGGACGTGCTCGCCGGCCGCCCGCTCCCGGCCGATCGCGCCCTCGCGCTCGGGAGCGACGACGCGCCCTGGGCCGACGTGGTGGCGATGGACTCCGCGCTCGACGCCGGCGACCTCGACACCGCGGCGAAGATCGCCGACAAGCTCCGCGCGCGCCCCGCGACCCCGGCCCGCAAGCTCCGCCTCTCGCGCCTCGCCCGCTACGAGGGCAAGATCGCCGACGCCGACCGGCTCAGCGACGAGGCGCTCAAGGGCACCGTCACCGCGCGCGCGGTGCTCGAGCGCGCGCTGGTGCTCGTCGCCGCCGGCCGCGCCGGCGACGTCGCCGCGCTCCTCAAGGCCTATCCCCAAGCGCTCGGTCCGCTCTCGAAGTGGGTCTCGGCCTACGCCCTCGCCAAGAGCGGCAAGGTCGATGAGGCGCGCGGGCGCACCGTCTCCGAGGACCCCGCGGGGCCCGCCGCGCCGGTGCCCGCCCGCCTCGTCACCGCCGCCGCGCTCGGCGCGATGCGGAGCACGAAGGCCGGCGAATACATCCGCGCCCTCGCCCAGGCCGGCCTCGTGAACCCCGACGTCACCGCCGCGGCGGAGTCGGCGAACCTGCCGAAGCTCCGCCGCCGCTGACGGTCAGCGCTGCGGCGCTCCGGGCCGCCCGCCGCCGTGGCTCGGCATGAGCCCGCGCTGCTCGAGCATCAGCTTGAGCTCGTCGACCTCGAGCGAGCGGTTCAGCGCCTCCTCGAGGGTGATGAGCCGGCGCGAGTAGAGGTTGAAGAGCGACTGGTTCAGGGTCTGCATCCCGAACTTCTCTTGGCCGATCTGCATCTGCCCGTACAGCTGCTGGATTTTGTTCTCGCGGATCAGGTTCCGGATGGCGGGGTTCGGGACCATGATCTCCATCGCGAGGCAGCGGCCAGGGGCGCCGGCGCGCGGCAGGAGCTGCTGGCTCACGATGCCCATGAGCACGAACGACAGCTTGGAGCGGATCTGGTCCTGCTGGTGCGGGGGGAAGACGTCGATGATGCGGTTGATGGTCGACACCGCGCTGTTCGTGTGGAGGGTGCCGAACACGAGGTGACCGGTCTCGCTGATGGTGAGCGCGGCCTCGATCGTCTCGATGTCGCGCATCTCGCCCACGAGCACGACGTCGGGGTCCTGCCGGAGCACGTATTTGAGCGCGCCCTTGAAGCTCACGGTGTCGGAGCCGATCTCGCGCTGGTTCACCACGCAGAGCTTGTGCGGGTGCAGGTACTCGATCGGGTCCTCGATCGTCATGATGTGGAGCCGCTGCTCGCTGTTGATCTTGTCGATGATCGACGCGAGCGTGGTGCTCTTGCCGGAGCCGGTGGGGCCCGTCACGAGCACGAGGCCGCTCGGGCGGTTCGAGATGTCGGAGATGACCGGGGGGAGGCCGAGCTCGTCGAACGACAGAATCTTGAACGGAATCGTGCGGATGGCGCCGGCCACCGCGCCGCGCTGCATGTAGACGTTGGCGCGGAAGCGCGAGAGGTTCTTCACCCCGAACGACAGATCGAGCTCGTTCGTCTTCTCGAACTCGACCTTCTGCTCCTCGGTGAGGATCGAATACATGAGCTGCTTGGTCTCGACCGGGCCGAGCGGCGGCAGCTTCAGGGGGACGATCTCGCCGTCGATGCGCAAGAAGGGTGGCGCGCCAGCGGTGATGTGCATGTCGCTGGAGCCCTTTTCCACCATCGCCTTGAGGAGCTGGTGGAGGTTGACGCGAAGCTCGCCTTGCTGGGTCATCGGGTTCCTCTCAGTCGGACATGGTGACGCGGAGGATCTCCTCCGTGGTCGTGACCCCCTCGAGCGCCTTCCGGATGCCGCTCATGCGCAGGGTGCTCATGCCCCCCTTGATGGCGGCGGCCTTGAGGTCCGCGGTCGACGCGCCCTGGAGGACCATCTCCTTCAGCGTGTCGGTGAAGCGCATGACCTCGTAGAGCGCGACGCGGCCCTTGTAGCCGGTGCCGTTGCACGTCCGGCAGCCGACGCCCTTCTGCAGCTTGGCGCCTGCGATCTGCGCGGCGGTGAAGCCGAGCTCCTGCAGCGCTTGGGGCTCGATCTCGATCGGCTGCCGGCAGTCGTTGCACACCTTGCGCGCGAGACGCTGGGCGAGGACGAGGTTGACCGACGCCGTGATGAGGAACGGCTCGACGCCCATGTTGAGGAGGCGGGAGATCGTCGCCGGGGCGTCGTTGGTGTGGAGCGTCGAGAGCACCAAGTGGCCGGTGAGCGCCGCCTTGACCGCGATCTCGGCGGTCTCGAAGTCGCGGATCTCGCCGACCATGATGATGTCCGGGTCTTGGCGGAGGAAGGCGCGCAGCGCGGCCGCGAAGTTCAGGCCGATGTCGTCGTGCATCTGCACCTGGTTGATGCCGTGGAGGTTGTACTCGACGGGATCTTCGGCGGTGGAGATGTTGTGCGCCGTCTTGTTGAGCTCCGAGAGCGCGGAGTACAGCGTGGTCGTCTTGCCGGATCCGGTGGGGCCGGTGACGAGCACCATTCCCCACGGCTGGCGGATCGCCCAGAGGAAGTCGTCGAGGGGCCCGACGTCGAAGCCGAGCTTCGTCATGTCGAGCTGGAGGTTGCCCTTGTCGAGGAGGCGGAGGACGATCTTCTCGCCCCAGATCGTCGGCAGGACGCTGACGCGGAAGTCCATCTCTCGGCCCTTGCCGAGCTTGAGCTTGATGCGCCCGTCCTGCGGGAGGCGCCGCTCGGCGATGTCGAGCTGGCTCATGATCTTCATGCGGCTCGCGATCGCGCCCTTCAGCTTCAGCGGCGGCGTCATCTCCTCCACGAGCACGCCGTCGATGCGGTAGCGGATGCGGAGCTTCTTCTCGTAGGGCTCGATGTGGATGTCGCTCGCGCCCTTCTTGATGGCGTTCAGGAGCACCATGTTCACGAGGCGCACGACCGGCGCGTCCTCGCTCGCCTTCTCGAGCTCGAGGACGTTCAGGTCCTCTTCCTCGCCGGTGAACTCGATCTCCGACTCGTCGAAGCCGGCCATGACCTCCTCGTACGAGGGGCCGGCGTTGTAGTAGCGATCGACCGCCGTCATGATCGCGGTCTCGCTCGCGATGACGGGCTCGATGTTGTACCCGGTGAGGAACTTCAGGTCGTCGATGGCGTTGAGGTTCGTCGGGTCCGCCATCGCGACGATGAGCGACGCGCCGGCGCGCGAGACGGGGATGACCCGGTGCTTCTCGCACTGCTCCTTCGACACCAGCTTCAGGATGTCGGCGTCGATCTCGTACTCGTCGAGGTTGATCGTCGGGACGCGGTACTGCTGCGACAGGAAGTTCGTGATCTCCTGGTCGCTGATGAACCCGAGCTTGGCCAGGGTGTAGCCGAGGTTCTGGCCGCTCCGGTTCTGCTCGTCCTGGGCCTGCCGAAGCTGCGCGAGCGAGATCAGCTTCTCGCGGACGAGGAGCTCACCGAGCCGGTTCTGATTGGACATTCGTGTGCCCTCGGGAGGAATTTCGCCGGCCACGAGCGCCGGCGACCATGAATTCGCCGGCCACCAGCGCCGGCGACGATGAATTCGCCGCCTCGGAGCGGCGGCGACGAAGAGTCCGCCGCCCGAAGGCGGCGGCGACGACGAAAAAACCCGCCGCCCACGAGCGGCGGCGACGACGAAATTCTCGCGCCCCCGGCCCGGGTGGAGCGGAGGCGACGTCTCCAGCGTACATGGAAAGCGTCGAGGACTCGCGGGTCCTCGTCAAGGACGTGCGCAAGGCGCCCACGATCGGGGCGGGACGACCCGACCACCGACGGGGCGCTTGTAGGGCGAGGTGGACGCGTTATGCTCGTTGGGCCTTGGGCGTGTTCGACGACTGGTTCGGCAAGGGACGGGTTCGCGCGCAGGCGCAGAAGGCGGAGCTGCGGGGTGACGTCCCGAAGGCCATCGAGCTCTTCGTGGAGGCCGGCAAACCCGCGGAGGCCGCGCGCCTCATGGTCACCCGGGGCGACGCCGAGCCCGACCCCAAGACCCGCCTCCTCCACTACACCCAGGCCGCCAAGCTCGCCCCCGAAGGGAGCGACGCGAGCAAGCTCGCCCGCAAGCGCCGGGCGGAGATGGTCATCGCCCTGTCGCACGACGCCGCGGTGAGCGCGGTCGCCCGGCGCGACGTGCTCGAGGCGGCCCAGGACCTCGAGGCGGTGGGCGAGCTCGCGCTCGCGGCCCGCGCCTTCAAGCTCGCGGGCGACAAAGACGGCGAAGCGCGCTGCCTCACCGCCGCCGGCGAGATCGAGGAGCTCGAGAGCCTCCTCGCCGGCGAGCAGTTCAAAGAGAGCATGGACCGACGGCGCGAGGGCGCGCAGGCCGACGTCGAGCTCATGATCCAGAGCGGTCGTCGTCGCGACGCCCTCGAGCGCCTCGAAGAGCTCCTCGCCTCCGCGCCCGACGACCACGGGCTGCGCGAGCGCGCCCAGTCGATCCGCTCGCGGCGCGCGAGCGGCCCCATCCTCCCCGTCGTGCACCAGGGCGCGCGGCGCGCGCTCGTGCTCGGGGAGGAGGTCGTCATCGGCCGAACCGAGGGTACGCTCAAGGTGCCGTCGAGCGCGGTGAGCCGCGAGCACCTGCGGATCTTCCGCAAGGACGGCGCTCCCCACGTGCTCGACCTCGGCAGCCGCAACGGGACGCAGCTCCGGGGGATCAACCTCGCGGGCGCGATGCCCATCCACGAAGAGATGGAGCTCAAGCTCGGCAAGGAGGTGCCCCTCCGCCTGCGGCTGAGCGGCGCCACGCCGGGTGCGATCGAGATCGAGCTCGGTGGAGAGCGCTACCTCGCGTTCCTCGGCGACGCCCGCCTGCCGGACCTCGGCTGGAGCTTCGTGATGGGCCACGACGGTTGGGTGGAGCTCGTCTCGAGCGCCGAGCACCCCGCCCACGTCGGCGAGATCGCGTGGGTGCCGAGGGCGAGCTTGCTGGTGGGTGACGCGCTCTCGACCGCGCGCGAGGGCGAGCCCGACCTGAAGATCCTGGGGGCGTGACCGTGTTCTCGTGGTTCAAGAAGAAGCCTCCCGCCGAGGCCGCGCCGCCGCCCCCCGCCCCCGACAAGCCGCAGGCGCCGGAGACGTCGACCGGTCTTCCGGTGGAGCTCGATCGGTTGGTGCGCGTCGGGCTCCCCAAGGGTGCGCCGCTCGACGAGGCGCTCGTCACCCTCCAAGGGCTCCGCACGTCGCCCCGCGAGGGTCGCGTGCTCGACGAGCTCGTGCGGCGGCACTCGCAGAGCCCGCTCCCCGAGCCCGTCGCCGTCGCCGCCGCCGCCGCCCTCGTCGATCGCGGCGAGCCGGCGACGGCCGAGCGCCTGCTCGAGGAGGCGAC
>JAEUKG010000491.1 GCA_016794325.1 Myxococcales bacterium
CGACCGGCACGCGAGCTCCGCGATCTTCGTGTACTGGACGAGCGCCTGCTCGCGGGCGCTGCGCGTCGGCGCGAGGCGCGGCGGATCGCACACCACGAGGTCGAACGCGCCGTGCGCCTCCTGCATCACCTTGCGCGCGTCGCGGACGACCCACGTCATGCGGTCGGCGACGCCGTTCTCCCGGGCCGCCGCCGCGCCGATCTCCAGCGCGAGCGCGCTCTCGTCGACCGACACCACCTCGGAGGCGCCGCCGCGCGCCGCCGCGAGGCCGAAGGCGCCCACGTACGAGTAGGCGTCGAGGACCCGCGCCCCGCGCGCGAGCTCCTCCACCCGGGCGCGGAGGGCGCGCTGGTCGAAGTAGAAGCCCGTCTTCTGGCCTATATCGAGAGGGATACGAAAGACGAGCCCCCGCTCGCGGAAGACGAGCTCGTCGGGGAGCACGCCCCGGAGCGCGCCGCCTTGGGGGCTGAAGTTCTCGGTCTTCTTCACCGACTCCGGCGTCCGGTCGACGATGGCGCGCGGGCGCATCACCTCGGCCAGGGCGCCGAGGACGAGCGCCTCGCGCACGTGCATCCCGAACGTGAGGAGCTGCACCGCGAGGACGTCGTCCATGCGATCGACCACGAGGCCCGGGATCCCGTCCCCCTCGGCGTGGACGAGCCGGTAGCCGCTCGTCGGAGCGCTCGGCGCGACCTTCGGCACGTCGATCGAGAGGCCGATCTGCGCGCGGAGCGCGAGCGCGCGCTCGATGCGCCGCTTGAAGAAGTGCTGATCGATCGCCTCGTGCTCGTCGCGGGTGACGATGCGCACGACGATGGCCGAGCCCGGCGAGTAGAACCCGCGGCCGAGGAAGTTGCCGCGCGGGTCGACGACGCGCACCTCGTCCCCGCGCGTGGCCCCACCCTCGATCCGGTCCACCGCCTGGGCGTAGACCCATGGATGCCCAGCCCACACCGGCTGGACGTGGCCCGGCTTGATCCGCAGGGAAGCCACCATGCGAGCATCATCGCACAGCGGCCGCGCTGAGCGTACGTTTATGTAGGTGCGACACCCCATGTCGCCGGGACGCATGCGAAGCGTGAACGGAGGGTTACAATGTCCGGAAGCGCTGACGAAACCGCCCGTTTCGCGCGGTGTTCCGCCGGCGGCCGGTGGCACGTAGACTGCTTTGGCAGACCGCGAGCCTTCAGGAGGCACTCGATGAAGCATCGCTTGGCCAAGAGCTTGACTGTCGCCGCGACGTTGACCCTCGCACTCGTCGCGAGCCGGACCGCGCGCGCGGACGACTGCCCGCCCGGGAGCTGGTTCTGCGGTCAAGGTCAAGCCGGCGGGCAGCAAGGCGGCCAGCTCCAGCCGCTCCCGCCGCCGACCGCCGCCCCGCCGCCGGCCGCTCCTGCTCCTGCCGCTGCGCCGCCCCCGGTCGTCGTCTACAACAACAACGCGCCGACCGCCGCGCCGCCGCCCGTGCGCGAGGCGCCTCCGCCGTACGTCTACGCCCCCGCAAAACAGGCGTGGCCGCGCAAGAACGAGTGGGGCTTGAACCTCCACCTCGGCGGCGCCTTCTTCGGCAAGGGCCGCACCGGCGACGCCGGCGCGGGCGTGCTCGGCGCGGGCCTCCGCTACAAGCCGATCCCGCAGGCCGGCATCCAGGCCGATCTCGATCTCGCGGGTGGCCGCGACTACAACGGCTTCCGTCGCGGCGAGGTCGCGTTCACCATCAACGGCCTCATCTTCGTGAACCCGAAGGACAAGGCGCAGCTCTACTTCCTCGGCGGCTTCGGGTGGGCGGGCGCGACCGCGGTCGACGACCGCAACGGCTACGACGAGCGCACGTACCGCTACGGCTACTTCGGCGTCCAGACCGGCATCGGCCTCGAGTTCCGCCCGACGAAGAACGTCGCCCTCAACGCGGACCTCCGCGGCTTCATCCGCGGCCGCACCGACTCGGCGCGCCACACCCAGCCCGAGTTCGTCGACGACCGCGGGCGCTCGACCAACGCCTCCGGAGGCGGCCTCCTCACCGGAGGAATAACCTTCTACTTCTGAAGGTAGTAAGGGTGAGGCCCGAGGCCCGCCCTGAACCCCTCGATCTCCCGCCTCCTCGATTCGTGGCCGGTGCGCGCGCTCGTCGCGCTCGCGGCCGGCGCGTTCGCCGCCCTCGCCACGCCCCCGACCGACCTCACGCCCACCGCCTTCGTCGGATTCGCGGTGTTCGCGCTGGTGTTGGAGCGCGGCGTCACGCCCGGCGGCACCAAGAGCCAGCTCGTCGTGGGGCTCGCGTTCGGCACCGGCGCCAACGCGGTCGCGCTGCGCTTCGTCCCCCAGGTCATCCAGCGCTTCACCGACATGGGGCCGGGGCTCGCGTACCTCGCGCTCTTCTTGCTCGCGGTCGCGCAGTCGCTCGGGTGGGCGCTCGCGGGCGCGGTGCACCACGCGCTGCGCAAGCGCAACGTGGGCTTCCTCCTCTCCTACGCCCTCGCGGTGTACGCGTTCACGTTCTTCCCGTGCATCTTCCCGTGGACGCCGGCGGGAGGCCTGTCGTCGCTGTTCCATTGGGTGCAGATCGCAGACATCGTCGGAGAGCGGGGGACGACGCTCCTCTTCGCGCTCTTCTCGGGCGCGCTCGGCGCGTCTGCCCTCGCGCTCGGCCAGAAGCGCTGGGCCGACGCGCGCACGCCCGTGGCCGTCGCCGTCGGCACTGCGGCGCTCATGGTGTCGTACGGCTACCTGCGCGTGCGCAGCGTCGACGCCCGGCGGAGCGCGGCGCCCACCATGACGATCGGCCTCGTGCAGCCCGGCATCGAGGCCAAGGAGCGGTGGGAGGCCGGCCGCGCCGAGGCGATCCTCGCGAAGCTCACCGAGATCACGAAGACGGCCGAGAAGCGCGGCGCCGAGCTCGTGGTCTGGCCGGAGTCGGCCTATCCGTACACGATCTTCCACTCGGCGCGCCGAGCGCCCACCGGGGCGCGCGCCATGCTCCAGCCCGGCGTGCGCGGGCCCGTGCTCTCCGGCATCT
>JAEUKG010000530.1 GCA_016794325.1 Myxococcales bacterium
GGCCGGCCCCCGACGCCGGCGCCGGCGACGACGACGACCTGTCGGCCCTCATCAAGGGCGGCGCCGGCGACGGCGGCGCCAAGGCCGACGCTGGCGGCCCGAAGGGCAACGAGAGCGAGGACGACCTGATGAACCTCATCAAGGGAGGCGGCGGCGCAGCAGCCGACGCCGCCGCGGCCCCGCCGCCCGCGCCCAAGGGCAACGAGACCGAAGACGACCTCATGAACCTGATCAAGGGCGGCAAAGACGGCGGCTGAGCTGCGCGCCCCGCGTCACCCGGCCGGGTGACACGCCTCGTTTCACGGCGACGGGAACTTTCCGCCGTCGCGACGTTCTCACTCCCAAACCAGCTTCCTGCCGCGCGCAGAGGAGAAGAGGCGAGAGAAGATGAGAACGGGCACGACTCAGAATCCGGACAAGATGCGACATGTGGGCGCCATGACCGCGGTCATGCGCGCCGCGCGCCCGAGCGGTGCTCCGCGCGCGCTGCGCGTCGGGGTCGTCGCCAAGGGGCGCGTCGTCGCCGAGCACCTGCTCGACGCCGGCGACGTGACGGTGGGCGATCACGAGTCGGCCACGCTCGTCGTCCCCGGCTCCGGCCCGCCTCGCGTGCTCTTCCGCCTCGCCGCCGGGCGCGCGGTGCTCGTGCTCCACCCCGGCCTCCAAGGCAAGGTCGCCCTCGCCGGTGGCGCGGTCGACGTCGCGTCGCTCTTCGCCGAGGCGCAGCGCTCGGGGCTCGAGGCCACGATCGCGCTCGACGACGACGCGCGCGGCCGCCTCGAGATCGCCGGGCAGCGCATCCTCTTCCAGCGCGTCGAGAAGCGCGTCGCCCCGAGCGCGCCCAAGCTCCCGCTCGCGGTCAAATCCGGCGAGCCCGTCGACTGGACGCTCACCATCCTCTGCGCGTTCAGCTTCCTCGCGCACTTCGGCGTCGTCGGCGCGATGTACTCGGACTGGGGCGACACGGTGGTGAACGACGCGGTGACCGTCGGTCAGCTCGTCGATCTGAGCCCGAAGCTCGCGAAGGTCGACGCCGAGCCCGCGCCTCAGAGCAAGGAGCCGGACGCCGCGAAGGCCCGCCCCGACAAGCCCGAGCCGGGGGCCACGAGCGCGCAGAAGCCGAGCCCCGCGGGCGGCCCCGGCCAGCCCGGGCCGAGCTCGAGCCAGCGCTCGGCCGACAACGCGTCGAGCCTCGCTCGGCAGGCCGACGGCATGATGATGGACATCCTCGCCGCCTCGAGGAGCGACGCGCGCGCGGTCGACGGCGCCCTGCGGCGCAGCGACATCCCGCCCATCACGCTCACTCAGCCCGACGGCTCGGTGATCCCCGGCGGCCGCGATCTCGTGATCCGGAACGACGGCGCGCCGATCCAGCCCGGCGCCCGGACGAAGCTCGGCGACATCGGCAACACCCAGCGCGACCCCGGCACGAACACGACGCCCGGCGGCCCGCCCCGCGACGTCACCCCCGCGTTCACCTTCGACGCGCGGCCGTCGACGCCGAGCGCCTCAGTGAGGAACCTCGACGCCGTGGTCGCCCAGATGAGGCCGGGCTTCCGCCGCTGCTACAACCAGGGCCTGATCAAGGACCCGGGGATGCAGGGCGACGTCACCATCCGCATCAAGATCGGGCCGAACGGCGAGGTCCAGAGCGTGACCCCGGTGTCGGGCTCGGGGCTCAGCCCCGAGGTCACGCAGTGCATCGCCGGGCGCGCGCGCGTGGCCCAGTTCGAGACCGACAGCGGCGCCACCGTCGACGTCCCGGTCAAGTTCCGCCTGCAGAAGTGAGGAGCCGCGCCGCCGAGGCGAGCACGGCGCCCGTGCTCGCCGCGACCTTCAGCGCGGCGTGCTCTTCGCCGCGAACGGCGCCGCGATTGACTATCACGATAGGAATACTTTTCTCGTGGGCCCGCCGTAAGAAGCGGTAGCCCGAGAAGACGGCGAGGGACGTGCCGGCGACGAGCAGCACCTTGGCGGAGTCGACGAGCGCGTAGGCGCGGTCGACCACCGGCCGAGCGACGCTGTCGCCGAAGAACACGACCTTCGGCTTGAGGACGCCGCCGCAGGCGGTGCAGGCGGGCACGACGAAGCGCTCGAGCCACTCGGGGTCGAGGTCGGCGTCGCCGTCGGGGGCGGCGCGCACCGGCGCGTCCTTCCACCAGGGGTTGTCGGCGTGCATGCGCGCCTGGAGGGGCTCGCGATCCTCGAGCGCGCCGCAGGCGAGGCAGAAGACCTCGGCGAGCGCTCCGTGGAGCTCGACGACCTCGCGGCTGCCGGCGGCGTGGTGGAGCCGGTCGACGTTCTGGGTGACGAGGCCCGTGACGACGCCCGCCGCCTCGAGCGCCGCGAGCGCGGCGTGGGCGGGGTTGGGGCGCGCGTCGCGGAACCGCTCCCAGCCGACCATCGCGCGCGCCCAGTAGCGCTGGCGGACCGCGGAGGAGCGAGCGAACTCGGGCCCCTGGATGGACTTCCGCGGCTTCTGCGCCGCCTCGGGGCTGCGGTAGTCGGGGATGCCCGACTCGGTGCTCACGCCGGCGCCGGTGAGGGCGACCACCCCGCCGCCCCGCAGGGCGGCGACGAGGGCGTCGGTCAGAGCTTGATCGTCTTCCAGGTCCCGCCTCGGAACTTCACGCTCATCACGAGCGCCGCGCAGCACGCGTAGGTGACGGCCGCGGTCCACATGCCGAGCAGGCCGTAGGAGGTGAAGAGCCCGAGCACCCACGCGAGCGGCACGAGCACCCCGAACACGAGGAAGAACTGGGCCCCGGCGACGAACTTCGTATTGCCGGCGCCGAAGAGCGCCTCGCTCAGGATCATACCGGTGGCGATGATGGGGGTGATGATCGCCATCATGCGCATGGGCGTCATCATCGCCTGCTGCACCGCCTCGGAGTGCGAGATGAAGCCCACGAGCTGAGGCGTGAAGAGGACGCCCTCGCACAGGCCGACGATGCCGAACACGACGAGGCCGAGGCGCACGCTCGCCCAGCCGAACTTCGTCGCCTCCTCGGGCAGCTTGGCGCCGAGCGACTGGCCGACCAGGGTGGCGGTGGCGGTGCCGAACGCGATGCACGCGGTGAAGGTGAGCTTCATCACCGCGACGATGTTCGTGGTGGCGGCGCCGTTCACCGCCTCCACGCCGCCGCCGCAGGCCGTCACGACCTTGGAGGCCGCGGCGTGGACGGCGCGCGCGTCGAGCTTGCCCGCGACCGACGAGAAGAGGCCGAAGCCCACCATCATCGCAACCGTCGCGAAGGCGGCGGGGATCGAGAGCTTGAGCACGTCCCAGACGAGGGATCGCGACAGGTTCGAGAGCTTGAGGAAGTGGAAGCGGTGCCGCTCGCGGAAGGCGAAGACGAGCATCGTCCCGAGGCCGATCCACGTCGCCATGAAGGCCGAGAGCCCCGCGCCCGGCGCGCCGAGCCGCGGCATGCCGAAGTGGCCGAAGATGAACGAGTAGCAGAACAGGACGTTGAACACGTTCATGATCAGCGACGCCACGAAGTGGAAATACGTCTTGCCGATCCCGTCGAAGAACGCCTTCACCGCCATCGTCATCGACATCGAGACGACGCCGAAGAGGCGGTAGCGCGAGTACTCGTAGGCGATCTGCTGCACCGGCGGGTTGTCGGGGATCATCAGCGCGATCAGCGACTTGATGGTGAACGCGCCGATGATCGAGAAGACGAGGCCCGCGACGAGGCAGAAGAACGCGGAGTTCGCGAGGACGCGGCCGGCGGCGTCGTTGTCGCGCTCGGCGAAGCGCCGCGCGGTGATGGCCTGGGTGCCGACGCTGATGGCGGAGAGCGAGCCGCCGAAGAGCCACACCAAGATCAGCGAGGGGAGCAGCGCCGCCTGCGCGTTCGAGCTCTCGGGGCACGGGAGGCGCGAGAAGAAGACGACGTCGATCTCGTTGACCGCGCTCTGCAGGAGCATCGCGCCGACGGTGGGCATCGCCAGCTTGAGGATCGCCTTGTACGGAGGCCCCTTCAGGACCTGGAGGTCCACCTCGGCGGGTGCATGCGTGACCGACGCCATGTGTGAATCCGCTCTCTTACGTGTTCACGACAGCGTTGTCACGCATCTCTGCGGCGTGTGCGGCGACGTAGGTGTAGATAGGACTTGAATCGCGGCGAAAAAGGCGTTTGATGCTCGGGCCATGTTGGCTTCGCCCCAACGAACCGTCTTCGGTGCCGCGCTATTCGCGGCTGGGCTCACGATCGCCGCCGTGGCGGCCGTGGGGACGGGGTGCGGCGGCCCCAAGTACCCGAACTGCGAGAACGACGGGCAGTGCAACGCCGGCGGTCACAAGGGCGTGTGCCTCGACGGAAAATGCGTCGACTGCCGGAGCGACGACGCCTGCGGCTCCGGCAAGGAGTGCGTCCGGGGCGCGTGCAAGGCCATCGAGGGCTACTGCGACGACAAGAGCGCCTGCGAGGGCGGCAAGGTGTGCGGCAGCGACCACCGGTGCAAGAAGGAGCTCGCCACCGAGTCCGGCCCCACCGAGTGCGACGAGGAGCACCCGTGCAAGGGCCCCGGCGAGCGCTGCCAGAACGGCCGCTGCTACTCGCCGCCCAAGGCGCCGGGGTGCGAGGACTTCGCGGCTCCCAAGTTCTCGTACGAGTCGGCGGAGGTCACCGACGTGTCGAAGGCCACGCTCGAGCGGCTCGCCAAGTGCCTCACGAGCGGCGGGCTCAAGGGCCGCAAGGTGCTCCTCACCGGCCACTGCGACGCCCGCGGCGAATACGAGTTCAACATGGGGCTCGGAGCGCACCGCGCCGAGGCGATCAAGGATCTTCTCCTGACGCTCGGCGTGGGCGCGGGCCAGATCTCGACGTCGTCGCGCGGCAAGCTCGACGCGGTCGGCACCGACGACAACGGCTACGCGAACGACCGCCGCGTCGACATCGAGATCCGCTGAGAGCCCTCGGCTCGAGGTGAGTCGAGCGGGCGGCGGCTACTTGCCGACGAGCGAGTCCGCGAACGCGGCCTTGTCTTTGGAGGCGACCACGCCCTTGACCCCCGTGTATTCGGAGCTCAGGCTCGCGGCGCACGCCGGCATGTCCGCGCGGAACGTCCGCCGCGTGCGCACCTTGCCGGTCTTGCGCTCGTAGACGACGATCTCCTCGTCGTACGCCGAGTTCGAGATCGTGACCCGCTTGCCGGTCTTCGACCCCACGTACGTGCCGCAGTCGCGGCTGCGCGCGGGGAGGCTCTCCACGAAGGCGACGAGCTCGAGCTGCGGGAGCGTCCCCTGGCCGCGGAACACGACGCCCGAGGGCTCCACCAGCGCCACGACCTTGGACGGGCCGACCGTCATCGGCTCGCTCGCGAAGCGCAGCGGGCCCTTCTTCACGGCGTCGAGGGTCCGCCCCATCCGCTGCGGGGTGAGCTGGAGCTGCGTGGACGCGCTCTGGGTGATGCCGTCGGGGCTCGTGACCTTGAAGGTGAGCGTCGAGGAGCCGTTCACCGGCGTCGCGAGCAGCTCCTTCGAGAAGTCGAAGGGCGCCAT
>JAEUKG010000555.1 GCA_016794325.1 Myxococcales bacterium
CGATCGTATCCGGTCACGCGCGTCCGCGCGACCGGTGCGGAGCCTTCCGAAGCGTCACCTCGCGCGGAGCGCGCGGAGCTCCTCCTCGAGCCGCGCGATCGTCTCGTCGCGCTCGGCGAGCGCGCGCGCCACGTCGGCCGCCTCCAGGCGCTGCGGGATGTGTTGGGGGCAGTTCGCGTCCCAGGCCACGACGTCGACGACGATCGCTCGCTCGGGCCTCGCGTCGTATCCCGGGTGGGACAGCTCCGCGAGGAGCCGCTCGTCCTCCACGGCGCGCGCCGTCCCCCAGATCTTCACGCGCGCCCGGCGCGCGTAGTCGATCAAGAAGAGCTGCACCTTCGGGTTCTCGGAGAGGTTCCCGAGGGTGATGTACTGCCGGTTCCCACGGAAGTCCGCGAAGGCGAGCGTCCGCGGGTCCCGGACGTGCAGGAACCCCGGAGGGCCGCCGCGGTGCTGGACGTAGGGCTGGCCGTCGGCGCTCGCGGTCGCGAGGAAGAAGCTCCGCTGCTCCGCGATGAACGCCGCGAGCGACTCGTCGATCTCCGTCTCCCAGCCGCCCGCCTGCTCCATGCGCGCGTAGCTCGCGCGGGAGCCGCGCTTCGACTGGATCGCCTTCACCGCCGCGGTGAACGCGACGTCGCTCGAGTGAATCGGGGGCTTCGTCATCGTCGGATCTCCTCGTCGGTTCCGCCCCCGAGCCGGGTCACAGCCCGAGCTCGGTGAGGCCAGGGTGGTCGTCGGGCCGACGCCCGAGCGGCCACCGGAAGAGGCGGTCGCTCTCCGCGATCGGCACGTCGTTGATGCTCGCCTCGCGGCGGCGCATGAGCCCGTGCTCGTCGAACTCCCACTGCTCGTTGCCGTAGCAGCGCTTCCAGGACCCGGTCGCGTCGTGGCACTCGTAGACGAAGCGCACCGCGATGCGCGCGCCGGTGAAGGCCCAGACCTCCTTGATGAGGCGGTAGTCGAGCTCCTCGGCCCACTTTCGCGTGAGGAAGGCGACGATGGCCTCGCGCCCCTGGAAGAGCTCGGAGCGATTCCGCCAGCGGCTGTCCTCGGTGTAGGCGAGGGCCACGCGCGCGGGGTCCCGACCGTTCCACGCGTCTTCGGCCATTCGGGCCTTTCGAGCGGCGGTGTCGGCGTCGAACGGGGGCAAGGGCGGACGGCTCATTCGGTCTCCTCCAGGGGCGATGGTCATGATCACGAGCCTAGTGCGGTGATCGGTTGAATTGACCTCCGTTTCGCGCCGCCCGTCCGGGCGAGCGGCGCGAAACTCCGGTCAATCGCAACGTTCTGATCACCGCGTCGGACTACCCAGGATCGGCGCAACTGAGTTGCGCCTTAGCCGCGGACCGCGTCGTGCGCCGCGACCTCGACGACGGCGGCCGGCGCCGCGCCAGCGCGCACGAGGGGGAAGTCGACCTCGGTCGCGGCCACGCTGTTGACGTAGTTCGTCAGCGTGTTGAGCGCGACGTGGAGGACGATCTCGACGAGCTCGGCGTCGGAGTGCCCGGCGGCCCGGGCGGCCTCGAGCGCGGCGCCGGACACGTGGCCGCGGGCGTCCAACACGGCCTTGGCGAAGCGCAGGGCGGCGTCGGCCTTCGGATCGGCGGAGCGCGCGCGACGAGCGGCGTCGAGCTCGCCGGCGTCGAGCTTGGCCAGGTGCTTGCCGAGGTAGGTGTGGGCCGAGAGGCAGTAGTCGCAGCCGTTGTGCTCGGCGACGGCGAGGGCGATTCGCTCGCGGGTCTTGGCCCCGATGACCCCCTTCGCCAGCGCGCCGCTCAGGCCGAGGTACCCCTCGAGGGCGGCCGGGCTGTTGCCCACGAGGCGAAAGAGGTTCGGCACCGAGCCGAGCTGCGCGTTCACCGCCTCGAGCAGCGGCTTGGAGGCGGCGGGCGAAGCGTCGATGGAAGCGGGGATCGCGATGCGGGACATGGTGGGCTCCTGGGTCACGGGTGCGGCCGTCGTTCGGCCGTGGCGTGAAGGTGCAACCGACCAAGCGATGACACAATCCTCGCGAATTGCGATGGACTCGTGCGAGAATTGCAAGAATGGATCGTCTCGACGCGATGGCCGCGTTCGTGGCCGTGGCCGAGCACCGGAGCTTCGCCGCCGCAGCTCGGCGGCTCGCCATCTCGCCGTCGGCGGCGACGCGGCTCGTCGCGGCGCTCGAGCAGCGCCTCGGGATCCGCCTGCTGCAGCGCACGACGCGCTCCGTCACCCTCACCGACGCGGGCGCGCGGTACCTCGAGAGCGCGCGCCGGATCCTCGCCGCCGTCGACGACGCCGAGAGCAGCGCTCGCGCCGAGGTGGCCGTCCCCACCGGGCGCTTCGTCGTGGCCGCCCCGCTCGTGTTCGGTCGGCGCGAGGTGGCGCCGCTGTTCTCCGACTTCCTCGCGCGGTGGCCCGAGGTGACGGGGGAGCTCGTGCTCGCCGACCGCGTCGTGAACCTCCTCGAGGAGGGGGTCGACGTCGCGGTGCGCATCGGCGTCCTCGCCGACTCGAGCCTCCGCGTGCGCCCGCTCGGCAAGACCCGACGCGTCCTGGTCGCGAGCCCCGAGTACCTCGAGCGGCGCAAGGTCCCGCGCCGCCCTCGCGATCTCGAGCGCCACGCGCTCGTGCAGTTCACGGGGCTCTCTCCCACGCCGGAGTGGCGCTTCGACGCCGAGGGCGGCGACGAGCGCGTCGCCTTCCGTCCCGCGTTCGTCACGAACAGCGCGGACGCGGCGATCGGCCACGCCGAGCGCGGCGGAGGGATCGCGATGGCGCTGTCCTACCAGGTCGCCGACGCCGTGCGCCGGGGCGCGCTGCGCGTGGTGCTCGCCAGGTTCGAACCCCCGCCGCTGCCGATCCAGCTCGTGTATCCGGCCGCGCGCCTCGTGTCGGCCAGCCTCCGCGCGTTCGTCGATCTGGCGATCGAGGCGCGCTCGTGGAGCTTCGTCGACGGGTGACCTCGACGCCTGCCCCACGCGCGCGCGTCGCGGGCCTCTCCTCCCTCGGGCGGCGCTCGAAGGTGAAGAGGAGCTGCTCGGCGATCGGTCAGCGGCGGTGTCAGCGAGCTCGGCGAGGGGCGGTCGCTCGAAGCGCGGGTGCCGATCCGCGATCGCGTCGAGCGCCCACGCGTCGTCGTCAGGAGAGCGCGGTCGTCGTGGGTGTCACGCGCACGAGCTCGTCCCGCCACGGCTCTGGCTCCGCCCCGTAGGCGCGGAGCCTTCGAGCCGCCTCTTCGGGCCGCAGCCTGCGGTCCTCGAGTCGGCAGACGACAGGCGCGTCGAGGCGCGGCGACAGCCCAGTGAACGCGTGCTCGTCCACGACCGGCGTCCGGTGACGCGGCCTCCCTCTCCCCATCGTCACGTCTTCGGGAGCGGGCAGTCGATCCGCAGGACGAAGCGGCGCTTGCTCCCGTCGGCGTGGACGAAATCGCCAGCCCAGACGAGCGACTTTCCCTCCACGACCGGAGGCTTGTCGAGCACGTACGGCTCCTCGACGACGATCACGAACGCCTTCTTGGCCGTGTAGCCGATGTCGAGGCGCGTGTTCTTGGTGAGCTTGGTCTTGAAGCGCTGACCCGCGCACCCGAGCGGCCCCTCGAACGCGTACTCGCGGTGCGAAGGGTGCGGGATCGAGGCCCACCCCGAGATCCAGACATCCTTCGTCACCCCGTCGGTCGTGAGGTGCATGTGGTCGCGCGAGCCCGCGTCCTCCGTCGCGTCGTCGGGATCGCCCTCGCGCCCCGCGTCGGCCGGCGCGCTGGCGGTGGAGGGGGCCGCGGTGTCGCGCGTCGGCGTCGGGCCGGCATCGGTCGCGGTCTGCGGCCGCGTGCACCCGATGAGGGCGAGCCCGCAGGCGAGGGTGGACAGGTTTCGCATCGCCAGAGCGTACCCCACGTCGGGCGCGACGGCGCGCCTCGGGGGAGCGCCTCGGCCGTCGGCGAGCCGACTCAGCGCGACGTCGTCGTCAGGCGCGCGACGAACGCCGCGCTCGATGGGCGCGCGTCGAGCACGCCTCGCGTCGCCGGCGCGCGCGTGAGGTACTCGAGCTGGGCGGCGAGCGCGTAGTCGCAGAGCCACGGGCCTTCGGGCAAGAGGTAGTCGGACGTCGCGAGCATCACCTCGACGGCGTCGAGGCTTCGGTCGAGGTCGCGACGCACGTGCTCGGCCGTCTTCCGCCCCACACCCTGGCCATCGAGCTGCGCGGAGATCTTCGCCTGGAACGGCCAGAACGCGAAGCGGCCGAGCAGCGTCTTCTCGAAGTACCTCCGCGTCTGTCGCCGCCCGGCGGGGTCGCGCCAGTGGTGGTAGAGCCCGAGGAAGTAGAGGGCCTCGTCCCGCGGGCGCGGTGAGGCCGCTCGTGGGGGCCCCGCTCACCGCGCGCGGCGGGCGCGGAGCAAGACCTCGAGCAGCGGGTTCGGAAACCGCCGCGCCGCCGTGATCGCGAAGAAGGTCTCCGCCAGCGGCAGGGGCGCCAC
>JAEUKG010000584.1 GCA_016794325.1 Myxococcales bacterium
ACCTTCGGCCGCGCGTGCAGGATCGCTCCGCCGCCGACCGCGCGCTCCGTCGCGCCCTCGCGCACGGTCACTCGCGCGTAGGCGTCGTCTTTGCCGCGCTCGCCCCGCAGCGAGACGACGAGGAGGCCGGGCCCGGTCACGGTGATGCTGGGCGACGCACCCGCCGCGACGGCGTGGAACTTCTCGTCGTCGAGGAGGGCGGTGCGCTCGGACGGGACGTCGACGTCGGCGTCGGCGAAGTAGGGGAAGCTCCCCGGCGGTCGCGCGGCTCGGACCATGCGCAGGCCGATCACGCGGCGAGCGGCCACCGCGGCGTCGGGGGCGCGGGCGGCGTCGTGGGCGATCACCTCGTCGACGCGGCGGAGGGCGCCGAGATCGAAGCGCGTCGACGGGCCGATCTCGGGGAAGGCCACCTCGCGCCCGGCCTCGGCCCACGCGAGCACCGCCGCCTCGTGGTGGAACCAGGCGTAGCCGGGATCGCCGGCGCGCCCGAGGCGCACCTCGTCGCCGCGGCCGCTCGGGACGAGGACGGCGGCGGTGTCGAACCCCGTCCGCAGGAGGAAGACGCCGTCTTCGGTCGGAGCCTCGCGCCAGATCTCGAGGCCGCCCGCGGTGCGCTCGCCCCAGCGGACCCGCGGGCCGCCGGTGAGCCGGAGGACGGCGCCGGCCGGCGGCACCACCGCGTCGACGGCCTCCCCGCTCACGCTCGTCGCGGCCACGACCTCGAGCGGCGACCAGTCGACCCACGACGAGAGCGCGTACGGCGCCCCGACGACGTTGGGGGACCGGGCGCACCCGAGGGCGACGACCACGAGCGCCGTCAGCGCGGCGAGGATCGACCACGAGCGGGGCATCGCCGACTATCCGCCTCCGCCCAGCGCGCCGAGGATCGCCGAGAACGCCTTCTTGCGCAGCGCCTCGTCGCGCACGAGCTCCTTGCGGAGGTCGGACGACATCTCGATGTGGATGAACCGCCCGCCCCGCGACCGCACGAGCGCGCCCTGGACGTTGGTGGTCGCGCCGAGCTCCTTGGTGTCTTCGGGGTAGCGCAGGACGTCCCCTCCCACCGCTCCGGCGAGCGCCCGCGCGACCTCGGCGGTCAGGGCCGAGCCGCCCTTGCGCTCCCCCGTCGAGACCACCGCGCGGCTCGCGACCTCGCGCCCGGCGAAGCCGTGGAGCTGGATCACGGTCGGGGTCTTGAGCGCCGTCACCGCGCCCTCGGTCGCCGCTTGGAACAAGGTCGCGGGCGCGTGGGCGACGTCGGCCGGGTGCTCGCCGCGCGCCGTCTTGGCGGCGCCCTTGTAGCGATGCACCGTGTTGAGGAAGAGGGCCCGGGCGCCGGAGCGCTCGAAGAAGTCGCACCCGAGCGGGAACGTGCCCTCGTCGAAGAACGTGTGCGGGGTCTGCACCACGAGCGGCGACGTGCTGCCGACCCGAACGAGATAGGCGCCGCCGCCCCGGGCGCGCCCGTTCTCCACCAGCGCGACGACGCCCTTCATCTCCGGGACGTCCTCGACCTTGAACCCCACCTTGGCGGCCTCGTCCTGGGCGGCCTTGCGCTGGTTGGCGAGGAGGGCCTCCATCGCCCGCCGAATCGCGGAGATCTCCGCGTCGGTCGCGGGCACGAACCGATCGGGGGTCGCGCCGTCGCGGCGCGCGTCGACGAGGATCTTCGGGCAGCGCATGCTCTCGTCTCCCATGCCGGCCGACGGGGGATCGGTCGCGGTGGTCGCGGTGTTGGGGGTGGGGGCCGTCGGTGGCGGCGCGGTGGGGGTGGCGGTGGTGGTCGCGCTCGGGGGTGCCGTCGGCTTGGCGCCGTCGCTCGAGCTCGTGGAGCGGCAGCCGCTCGCGGCGCTCGCGAGGAGCGCGGATCCGACGACGATGGATGCGAGGGTGGTGTTCATCAGTTCTCGAAGTCTCCTGCGACCCAGTGAGAGCCCTTCTGTTCGACCCACGGCGCGTGGAACCAGACCGCGCCGCCTTGGACGACGCGGATGCGGAAGCGGTGCTTCCCGGGCGAGAGGTCGTCTCCGAGCACGACCGTCGCGAACGACTCGCCGGGCCCGAGATCGATCGCGTGGGCGGTGGTGAAGGCCTGGGTCACGCCGACCTCGCGCCGCACGGGGTTGCCGGAGTCGACCTCGGCCACGACGCGCGCCGGCCCCTCGGTGAAGAAGCGGAGGGGGACGTACGCGAGCGCCCCCGCTCGGGTCGTCGTCTCCCACTCGGATCCCGCGCGCTCGAACACCCGCCCGCCTTGCGGGCGCTTGGGCCCCGGAGCGCCGACCCGGGCGAGCCGGGCGTAGTCGTTCACGTGGGGAGCGGCCGGCGGGACCTCGACGAAGCGGCGCGCGATCCGCAGGCCGACGCGACCGTCGGCGACGAAAGCACTCGCGTTGGACGGGTTGCGGGGGACGAAGCCGTGCCACTCGTCGGAGACGAGCGACCACTTCGGCGGGGGCTCCTCCACCGGTCGACCCTTGGACGGCAGCGGACCGGCGAGGGGGTCGAGCTCGGCGAGGGCGACGTCGGTGTCGTCGGCCGACGAGAGCTCGACGGCCTCGCCTTGGGGGACGAGCGCGTAGCGGACGACCTTCTCGGTCGGCGCGTTGGCCTGCGCCTTGTCGTCGTAGCGGTCGTAGACGCTCGGCGTCACCTCGCCCACGATCGCGTCGCTGCGGCCCGCCTCCACGAACGCTGCCGACACCGCGATCCGGGTCTTCGCGCCGGTCCCGCGCGGGAGCGGCCGGCGCGCGGAGATGCGGAGGACGATGGGCGCGGTCGAGGCTCGCACGCGGAGCTGGCGGCTCTTGCCGATGCGGTACACCGGCGTGTGGATGTACGGAAGGAGCGCGGCGGGGTCCGACGACCGGAGCGAGAGGGTCGCCCCCTTGGGGCACGTCGCCTCGACGACCTCGCCGGGGGCGACGCCGACGTCGATCTCGGGGGCGCCGGCGCGGGCCGTGCCGTCGACGCGCCGCACGACGACCTCCGGCGGGCGCGAGGGATCGTCCGAGGTGATCCACACGCTCGTCGCCGCGAGCGGCGTGTACGCGACGCGCTCGCCGCCGCTCACGGGCACCGTCGCCAGGAGCGCGCCGTGCGACTCCGGCGTGCTCGCCGGCGACCGCGGCGCGAGGGCGAGCGGCCACGTGCGCGGCGCGGCGCCGGCGCGGCTCAGGCCGAGCTTGCGCCATCGCACGGTGAGGGCGGCCTCGCGCTCCATCGCGTCGAGATCGTCGAGGTCGCTCTCCCACACGCTCTCGGCGAGCTTGCGGGCGTGCGCGCGATCGAGCGACGCGCCGCGCCGCTCGGCCGCCGCCTTGTCGAGCGCCTCGCGGACGAACGCCCTCACCAGGAGCCCGTCGACCCCGTCGGCGGCCTCCAGCGTGATGCGCGTGTCCCCCTCGTTGCGCCCCACGAGGTCGACGTCGAACGTCGAGGGGTCGCCCACCGAGAGGGTCGCGTCTTCGGCGCGGACGCGGGTCGCCACCGTGGAGAGCGGCACCGCGAAGGTCTCGTCGACCGGGCGCGCGCCGTCGATCCGCACCCGGAGCCTGGCGACGAGGGGCGTGGTCGGCAGCGGGTTGCCCCGCGAAAACGGGTGGATCACCACCCGGAGGATCTCCGCGCCCGGCTCGATGGGGAACGAGACGTCCTTCTGCGGCGCGAGCTCCCAGGTGACGACGCGAGCGGCCTGAGCGCCCTCCTCGGCCAGCGTGCGTTCGCTCGCCGCGATCTCGGAGACGCCACGGGCGATCGAATACGCGGTGGGGGGGACGAGGAGCAGCAGCCACAGGTAGCGGCGCGTCTCCAGGCGCTTCACCCGGGGCGCGATGACGAGGGGGCCCGCGCCTCGCTCCCCGCCGCGGGGCGTCGCGTTCTGCGTCATCGCGGCACCTCGCACGCCCCGCCGGCGAAGAGCACCTCGTCGCACTGCGCGAGCGCGGGCTTCTTCACGATCCCGGGCCGCGGGGCGGTGGTCGTCTCGAGCGGCGAGGCGGCCACGACGCGGGCGCCGGTCACGTCGGCGACGACCACGAGGTACGCGCCGCGCCGCGTGCGGACGACCGCTGCCCCCGCGGTCCTGTCGCGGGCCGACTGCACGACGGCGCGCCGCGCGCCGATGCTCGACTCGTACCCCGCGGCGTTGACGAGCTCGCCGAAGCGCGCGGCGTCGATCGCCCACGGCTTGAGCGGCGCCTTCGCGAGCTCGGCCGCGGCCGGGGCGAGGCTCGCCGCGTCGACGCGCGCGAGCTCGCCGAGCGTCTTGTTGGTGCCGCGGAGCGCCTCGTACGACGCGGCCTGCATCGCGTCGGCGTCGAGCCGCACGCCGACGAGGCTCGAGCCCGCGAACAGCGTCCGGGTGGCGATGCCTCGATCGGCGAGCTCGAGGGGCGCCTCGGTCGCGGTCACGCCCATGGTGGCGAGCGCGGAGACCACGAGCCCGCCGGCGCCGGCGCCGCCCTGGCCCCAGGCGGAGTACGCCGCGCCCCCGGCGGTGGGCTCGAGGCTCGTGCGGAGCATCGTGACCGTTCGCGCGTGGTCCATCGCCGTCGCGTGCGCGGCGCGGATCGCGTCGCCGTGGTACATCGCGCCCACGGTGGTGCTGCCGAGGACGAGCCGGTCGGCGTCGAGCGCGCTGAAGAGGCGGATCGCCACGTCGCGCGTGCTCACCACGCCCGCGTGGGGCGCCTCCACGACCCGGCCGCTCTGGCCGTCGCGGGCGAGGGTCGCGAGCTGGCGCGGCGCCGCCGCGGGCAAGAGGCCGACGATGGGCTTCTCGCCGCGGAACAGGACGTAGCGGTAGCCCGCGATCTGCGCGTCGAGCCTCGCCAGCGCGGAGGGCCCACCCGGGGTCGGGTGGAGTGCCTCGGTGAGCGCGCGCCGGCGGAGCACCAGCACCTCTTCGGGCGCGTGGGGCTGGGCTATCCCTCTAGGGATAAGCGAGTCGAGCGACAACGCCAGCGCCGCCGGCGAGTCGCCGGGCCCGCCGTCGAAGAGGGGCGGGGCGTCGCGGGCGAGGATGTTGTCGGCCGACGCGGCGGGGACCTCGAGGTCGACGGCGCCCGCGGCCACCCGCGCCGGCGCGGCGCTCAGCCACACCGCGAGATCGCGGGTGCGTCCGGCCGCGAGCGCGACCTTGGCGGGGGCGCCGGTCGAGCGCCGCAGCGACAGGAGCGGCGAGCCGTGGGCGAGGGCGCGTGCGAGCGCGCGCGCGGCCCCGTCGACGAGGTGCTCCGCGCGCTCGTCGATGCCGGAGATGACGGCGACGTCGGCGAGGTTGGCCTCGACGAGCCACCCGGCCACGTAGGCGAGCTCGGGCGTCGCTCGCGGGGTGGGGACGAAGACGACGACCGGCGGGTCGGTGAAGCCGCGGCGGGCGAGGACCGCGGGGAGACCGACCCGGTCGCCGGTCGAGTCGTAGCGCTCGCGCGTCACCCAGATCGCGCCGCCGGCGGTCGTGCTCACCGTGAGCCCGTAGCGCTCCGCGCGCGCGCGGGCGGCGGCCTGGTCGCGCTCGCCGAGGATCGCGGCCATCTCGCGGCCTGGCGGGAGCCGCGCGCGGTCCGGCTCTTGGCCCTCGGAGAGCGAGCTCGCCGCCACCCACAGCGCCGCCTGCCCTCCGCGCGCGGGGGGGTCGGGCAACGCTCGCGACGACTTGGCCTCGACGGCGGGCGGCTTGTCGAGCAAGAGCGCGACGAAGCCGAGGGCGGTGCCCACGCCGAAGGACGCGAGCCCGACCTGGGCGGTGGGGAAGAGGACGAGCGCGACGCTCGACTTCTGCGACATCTTCACCGCGAGCAGGGTCGGCAGGAGGTAGCCGAAGCCCATGAGGGTCGCGACGTCGGCCCCGGGGATCCGCCTCCCCACGATCCACGCGAACGCGAACCGGAGCGCGTAGTCGACCGAGAAGAAGAGCACGAGCCGGCGCGGCCCCTCGATGTTCGCGCGCGACAGCGGGGTCAGCCGGATGACCGCCTTGGTGACGAAGAGGAGGATCACCGCCTCCGCGAACGTCGCGCCGAGCTTCACCGGCTCGACGACGACGAGGCCGACGAGCGCGGGGACGAGGATCCCGTTGAAGTCCCAGCCGTAGCGGACGTTGGCGGCGGCGGCGAGCACGGCGCCGGTGAGGAGCAGGATGTACGCCTTCGGCGACGCGAGGAAGCTCGCGCCCACGTTCTCCGTGGCGAGCTCGAAGCCCGCGAGCGAGAGGTTCGTGTACGGCACGAGCAGGTACTTGAGGACGACGAAGACGATGAGGGTCGGGATGCCGTTCTGCACCACCCCGCGCAGGAGCCCGGTCTTCCAGCACGCGTTCGCCGCGAGGGGGACGACGACCAGCCCGATCGAGAAGGCCCACGTCGCGTGGGGGACGTAGCGCGGCAGGATGAGCCCCTCGATGACGAGCCGGACGATCACGCTCACCAGCACGACGAGCAAGAAGCGCTCGCGGCCGAACGACCGCGACACGAGCCCCGTCCGCGAGAGGTGCTCACCGATGAGGCGGGCGACGCCGTAGGTCACGAGCGCTTCGACGATGTCGATGAGCCCGCCGATCGGCTCGAGCAAGAACACGGCGCCGAGGTAGCCCGGCACGACCAGCCCGGCGAAGACCCAGCCGAACGCCTCGGTCGCGAGCCACGACGCGAGCACGCCGATGAGCACCGGCGTCGTGACCGACTGGTCGAAGCCCGACTTCGGGAACACGCCGAGCTGCATTCAACAATCGATCCTAGTCGGACTCGGCGCACCTCGGTGCGCCAAAGTGACCGAATTGCCCCAGGAAAACGCCGTCGGCGGCGTCCGGCGCCGGCGGCGACAGGTGCGTCGTCAGAGGCCGTCCCAGCCCAAGGACAGCGACGTCGCTGCGTCGGTACGGTCGCGCCCCAGCGAGGGGACCGCGACCCCCATCGACAAGGAGAGCTCACGGTAGGGGTACAGGCGCATCTGGGCTCGCCAGTCGACGCTCTCGAGGGGGCGGACGCTCACGCCCGCGACCAGCGCCCCGGCGCGGAACGGGCGGTAGACGGTGTCGGCGCTGATCACTGGATCGAACACGTATCGCGCGCGCCCGGGCACGACGGTCCATGTCGAGGTCGACGCGAGGCCTCCGAGCACCTCGAGGTTGGGCGTCGGGACCCAGCGGGCGGACAAGCCCGGCTCGACGCCGTAGCGCCGCGCGTTCACGAAGACGGTCTCGGTGGGCAAGAGGGCGCGCGCGAAGCCGACGACCGTCACCGGGCCGACCTCGCCGAGCGGCACGTGCCCGCCGACCGCGCCGCCGCCGAGCGAGACCTTCCACCGGTCGACGGTGGCGTTGGCGACGTAGCGCGCCTCGAGCCCGGGCACGTAGAGCGACACCCAGGAGCCGAGCCACGGGAGCGCGGCCGTGCCCCGCATCGAGAGGCCAGTCAGGATCGATCCGTAGAACTCGTCGGTGGCGACGAGGAGCGCGCCACGGCCCTCGAGGTAGAGGGCCGTGCGCGCGCACGCCTCCTGGGGGACGCCGAGGTCGGCCGGGCCCTGGACGGGCACGCGGGCCGGCGCCCCGTCGCCGGGGCGATCGTCGCGGCACGGCGGCGCGGCGGCGGCCGCGAATGCGTGCAGAATGCACGCGAGCGCGACGCTCGAGGAGACCGCGAGCCTCATCGCAGCCCCGGCGCGGTCCACCCGCTCGGCCCTCGGTCGACGAGGAAGGGGTTGGTGAAGGCGTTCGCCCAGTGGCCGGGGGCGACGACGTGGGCGTGGTAGCGACGGTCGCTCTCGGCGGGGCGCTTCGGCTCGACGTAGCGCGCGTCGCCGTCGCGCCCGTCGGCGTCGCGGGAGTCGATGCTGCCGTTGCCGTCGTTGTCGGTCGTGTCGACGTAGCCGTCGCCGTCGAGGTCCGCCGCGCCGAAGAGCGGGAGGCCGGCCTCGATCACGACCCACGCGTCGGCGCTGGGCTCGAGCCCCGCGAAGAGCTCGTCGAGGGAGACGGCGCCACGGAAGCGGAGGGTGTTGGCCACCCCGAACGGATCGACGGGCCGGTCGATCGCGGGGCCGTCGATCGTCTTCACGACCTTGCCGTTGACGACGAAGCGGATCTGCTCCACCGGCACCCAGGGAGCCGCGCGCACCTCGACGGAGAGCGGCGCGCCGGGCGCAGGGCGAAACGGCTCGATCGACGGGCCGCGCCCGCCGACGCTCGCCACGATCACGGGCCCGTTCGTGCCGACC
>JAEUKG010000447.1 GCA_016794325.1 Myxococcales bacterium
GCCGAGCTCGGGTATTGGCTCCGCGTCGACGCCACCGGCCGCGGCTACATGACCGAGGCGGGGCGCGCGATCCTCGACTGGGCGTTCGACTCGCTCGGCGCCCACCGCGTCCGCATCGCCGCCGCCACCGACAACCACCCCTCCCTCGCCGTCATCCGGCGGCTCGGGTTCCGCTTCGAGGGAATCGCGCGCGAGGCCGAGCGCTGCCACGCGCGCTGGCTCGACCACGGCGTGTTCGCGATGTTGGCGACCGATCCGCGGCCGCGACCCGCCTGAGCCGGGTCAGCGGAGGCCGTCGACCAGCGCGCGCACGCGGGCGAGCCCCTCGACGGCGCGCGACCCGTACCAGCACAGGTCTTTGCCGCTGCACCGCACCACCGCGCCCCGCTTCGCGGCGGGGACGTCGAGCGCGCGGAAGACGGCCGCGTCCTCGTCCGAGAACGGGTGGGGCTCGTCGGCGAGGAGCACGATCTCGGGCGCGCGCGCCACGACCTCGGCCTCGGTGACGCGCGGGTAGCGGGTGTCGCGGCCCTCGGCCGGCGCGGGCTCGGCGCCCCGCAGATCGGCCGCGAGCGGGTAGCGCCGCTCGCGATCGGCGAACACGTTGCGAGCGCCGGCGAGCGCCAGCGCGTCGCTGATGTACGTGTCGCCGTGGATCGTCATCAGCGGCTTCATCCAGATCGGGCAGAACGTCGGCACCGGCGCGCGCCCGGCCTGGGCGGCCTCGGCCTCGCGGAGGGCGGCGTAGCCGCGCTTGACGAGATCGCGCGGGCCCGCGTCGTGCTCGACCCGGAAGATGCGCGCGAGGCGAGCCATGTGGGCGAGCCCCTCGGCGACGCGCTTCGGGAACGCGACCCAGACCCGGAAGCCGCGCTGGGCGATGGCCTCGAGATCGGACTTGGTGTTCTCCTCCTGGTTCGCGATCACGAGGTCGGGCTCGAGGTCGAAGATCGCGTCGAGGCGCGGGTTCTTCGTGCCGCCGACCGAGGGGAGCCGGCTCGCCTCCGCGGGCAGCTCGCAGTAGTCGGTGCGCCCGACCACCGCGGCCCCGAGGCCGAGGTCGAAGAGGGTGAGGGTGTCGCTCGGTACCAGCGACACGACGCGCTTCGGCACCGCGCCGAAGAGGACCTCGCGGCCCATGTCGTCGGTCATGCGGAGGGTCGCTACCATTCGTCGTCCGGCGGGGGCGGCGCCGGCGGGCCGCCGTCGAGGTGGGGCCCGATCATCGCCGCGCACTCGGCCCACACCGGGTCCGCGCAGCGGCGCGCCTGGCGGGCGACGCACGCCACCACCTTGTCGCCCTCGCGCTCGACGAGCCGGTCGAGGACGAACTGGCAGCCGCGCTCGCACTCGCCGTCGGTGCACTGGCGCCGGGCGCGCGCGGTGCACGACTGGACGCACGTCTCGACCGGCTGATTGGGCGGGTCGAGGACGCGGCACGAGGCGGCGCCGACCAGCGCGCCCGCCGCCGCGAGGCCGACGCCCAGGCGACGGAGGAGCGTCACGCGACCTCCAGCCGCTCGAGCTCGACGAACTCCACGTCGGGCTCGGACTCGGCGCGGCGGCGCGAGACCTCGCGGAACGACTCGCGGTCGAGCCGCTCCATGCGCGTGTTCCCGGCCACGTCGCGGTGTACTTCGGTGAGGAATACACGCGTCGCGAAGGGGAGCGCGAGCCGGTAGATCTCGGCGCCGCCGATGACGCGGGGCTCGTCGTCCACCGCGCGCGCGCGCTCGATCGCGTCGTCCAGCGACCGCGCGACCAGGCAACCCGGCGCCTCGAACGAGGGCGACCGAGTGACGACCACGTTCGTGCGCCCGGGCAGCGGCTTGCCGATCGACTCGTACGTCTTGCGGCCCATGATCACCGCGTGGCCCAGGGTCACCGCCTTGAAGTGGCGCATGTCCTCGGGGATGCGCCACGGCAGGGCGCCGCCCTGCCCGATGACGCCGGCGTCGCTCATGGCGAGCACGAGGGCGAGCGGACGGAGCGCCATCGTCAGACCGACACCTCGGCCGCGATGTGGGGATGCGGGTCGTAGCCTTGGAGGGTGAAGCTCTCGTAGCGGAAGCCGAAGATGTCCTTCACCGCGGGATCGAGCACGAGGCGCGGCAAGGGCCGCGTGTCGCGCCCGAGCTGCAGGCGCGCCTGCTCGAAGTGGTTCGTGTAGAGGTGCGCGTCGCCGAAGGTGTGCACGAACTCGTGGGCCTCGAGGCCGGTGACGTGGGCGAGCATCATCGTGAGCATCGCGTAGCTCGCGATGTTGAACGGCACGCCGAGGAAGACGTCGGCGCTCCGCTGGTAGAGCTGGCACGACAGCTTGCCGTCCTGGACGTACACCTGGAACAGGGTGTGGCACGGCGGGAGCGCGACCTCGGTCGCCTCCTTGGGGTTCCACCCCGACACGAGGAGGCGCCGGCTGTGGGGCGTCTCGCGGATGCCCCGGACGAGCGCCGCGATCTGGTCGACGCCGTCGCGCGCGTAGGTGCCGTCCGGCAAGCGCGTCGCGCCGAAGTTGCGCCACTGGTGCCCGTAGACGGGGCCGAGGTCGCCCTCGGCGCGCCCGAAGCGCGCGGTCTGCTCGGCGGTGGCCCACTCGTTCCAGATCCGAACACCTGCATCCTGCAACGATTGGACGTGGGTCTCGCCGCGCAGGAACCAGAGGAGCTCGTGGATGATCGACTTCGTGTGGAGCTTCTTCGTCGTGACGAGGGGGAAGCCCTCCCGGAGATCGAAGCGCATCTGGTGCCCGAAAATCCCGCGCGTCCCCGTCCCGGTCCGGTCCTTGCGGTCGGCTCCCTTGTCGAGGATCGTGGCGAGGAGGTCGAGGTACTGGCGCATCGAGCGCGCCGGATACTAGCACGCCTCCCCGAACGGCGTTACCGTGCGGGCTCGCATGTCGACGATCCACCGCCTCGCCCTCGCCTCCGCCCTCACCCTCTCGCTCGGCGCGAGCACTGGCTGCCAGAAGCTCATCACCGCCGCGCAGCAAGACTCGCCGTCGGCGTCCGCTTCGGTGAAGGCGAGCGTGCCTCCAGCGAGCGGGTCGGCGGCGGCGGCCCACTCCGCGACCTCCGGCGACGAGACCAACCAGATCACCTTCAAGAAGAAGGATCCCCAGGTCGGCACCTCCTTCACCGTGAAGGACGACAACTCGATGACCTTCGAGCTCACGAAGCCGAAGAAGACGTCGGGCGGCAACGCCGACAAGGCGGTGCGCAAGATCGAGATCCTCGCGGCCGAGGGCCGGACCATCAACCGGGTGAAGGTCACCTACACCGAGAAAGAGGACACCTCGATCGACGAGGGCAAGGAGACCACGAAGCGCCCCGCGGTGCGCGGCAAGGGCTACGTGGTGGAGTCGGTGAACGGCAAGCTCACCGTGGCCGACGAGGCGCGCTCGAAGCTCAAGACCGAGGAGAACGACGTCGTCTCGAAGGACATGCAGGGCTCGGTCGGCAAGCCCGACAAGATGCTCTCGGCCCTGCCCGACGTCCCGCTGAAGATCGGCGACAGCGCCAACGGCCTCGCCGAGTGGCTGAAGGACGCGTTCGTGGAGATGGGCGGCGACATCCAGATCACGTCGACGAGCGTCAAGCTCAAGGAAGTGAAGACCGACTCCAACGGGCGCTTCGGCGTCTTCGACGTGAAGTCGGTCCTGAACATGAAGCAGGGCGCCATCAACTTCAAGATGGACATCGCCGGCACCCTCGAGGTGCGCGTCGACGGGCGGCCTCAGGCGCTCGTGCTCTCGGGGCCGGTCGAGGTGAAGGGCGGCGGCGCCGAGGGCACCGGCAAGCTCAGCATCTCGCGCAAGATGGAGTATTGACCGACGCGCGCACGGCCTCCGCGGCGTCGTCGACGTCGGCGAGGATGCGCCGCGCGCGATCGAGGAACACGCGGCCCGGCGCCGCGAGGCGCATGCCCCTCGGCGTGCGCTCGAAGAGGCGCGCCCCGAGCTCGTCTTCGAGGCTCCGGATCTGACGGCTGACCGCCGGCTGCGCGACGCGGAGGCGCGCGGCGGCGCGGCCCACGTGCCCTTCTTCGGCCACCGTCACGAAGTAGCGGATCTGCGCGAGGCTCACGGAGGAGACGATAGCAGCACGGCGGCGCCGAGGCCCGAGATCCAAACGGCATTGGACCGCCGGCGCGCGGAGGGGGATGCTCCGACCGTGGCCGTCGAGATCCACGACCGGCGCGCGATCGAGCGCCTGAAGCGAGCGGGGCGCGCCGCCGCCGGCACGCTCCAGCGGGTGGGGGCGCGGCTCGCGCCCGGCGTCACCACCGCCGACATCGACGCGTGGGTGCGCGACGACACCGCGCGCCTCGGCGGGAAGCCGAGCCAGCTCGGATACCACGGCTTCCCCGCCGCGGTGTGCACGAGCAGGAACGAGGTCGTGTGCCACGGCATCCCGCGCCGGACCGACGTGCTCGCGGACGGCGACATCCTCAACGTCGACGTGACCACCGAGCTCGACGGCTACCACGGCGACACGTCGGCGACGTTCTTCGTCGGCGAGCCGAGCGCCGAGGCGCGCCACGTGGTCGAGGTCGCGCGGCGGTGCCGCGACGCGGGGGTCGAGGTCGTGCGGCCGGGGGCGCGGCTCGGCGACGTCGGCGCCGCGATCGCGGAGCTCGCGCGCAAGGAGGGCTGCACCGTCGTCCGCGACTACGGAGGCCACGGCATCGGCCGCAAGATGCACCTGCCGCCCCACGTATCCCACGTGGGACAGCGCGGGAGCGGGATGCGCCTGCGCGCGGGCATGGTGTTCACCATCGAGCCGATGATCAACCTCGGCGGGGCGGAGGTGCGCGTCCTGGCCGACGGGTGGACGGTCGTGACGAGAGACGGCGCGCTCTCGGCGCAGTTCGAGCACACCGTGCTCGTGACCGACGACGGCGCGCTCGTCCTCACGGACCCCGACGCCCCGGCGTGAGCCGACGCGCGGCTGCGTACGCGCCGCAGGGCCCGCGTACGAGTCTACGCTGTGGGACCTCGTAACTCTTCGCAAATTCGCGAATCGGAGGCCGGCACGCTCCGTGCGAGGTGGGACGCGCCGATGAGCGAACCGAGCCTCACCTACAGCGTGCGCGACCGATCGATCCTCCTGCCGTTCTACAAGCGCTTCGTCGTCGAGCCGTCGCTCGGCCTCGTGCCTCGCCGCGTCGATCCGAACGCGATCACCCACGTCGGCCACCTCGTGAACCTCGCGGGCGCGGTCGCGCTCGCGATCGGCGTGAGCCGAGGGGTGAAGAGCGGCTGGCTCTTCGCGGTCGCGGCGATCACGCTCCAGCTCTACAACTGGTGCGACAACGCCGACGGCGCCCACGCGCGCCGCACCGGCCAGTGCTCGGCGATGGGCGAGCTCCTCGATCACGGGCTCGACCTCCTCAACGTCGCGTACATCGCGGCGATGACGGCGATGGCGGTCGGCGCGGACGCGACGTGGACGACCGCGGTGATGATCCTCGTCCCCGGCGCCGCCGCGGCCACGTATTGGGAGCAAGCCGAGACCGGGGTCTTCGAGCTCGGCCTCTTGAACCAGGTGGAGTCGGTGACGATCCTCTCCGCCGCCCTCGTCGCGTCGGCGCTCCTCGGCACCGACGTCTGGGGCGCGGTGCACGTCGGGCCGCTCACGCTGCGCACCCTCGCCCTCGTCGTCGTCGTCGCCGGCACCGCGGCGAGCATCCTCCTCACCAC
>JAEUKG010000642.1 GCA_016794325.1 Myxococcales bacterium
CTGCTCGACGCTCACGAAGGTCCCGCCCGGACGCGCCATCGCCTGGCTCTTGAACTTGTCGGCGAAGAGCTCGCGGATCGCCGCTGCGGTGGCGTTCGGGTCCGACGACGCGGAGGCGGACGCCGAGGCCGGCTCGGCGGACGCGGAAGCCGCGGCCGAGGGGGCCGCGCTCGTCACGCCCACCGCCGAGCTGGTCGACCCAGCCTTCTTCTCCTCACATCCGCCCACCAGGGCTGCCAGCGCTCCCACCACGGCGAGGGGGGCGGCCACTGGCACGAAAAAGCGAGTCATGTTCATGAGATATCCTGCCTCGGAGGGCTGTCGTAGCACGTCGCGCCCGGGCGACACCAAAATCGTCGTAGCTCAACGATCCGCGAGCGCCGCTGGATCGTAGCCCCTCGTTCGAAGTGTGTGTGTGAGGGCGTACCGGACGCCCTGCCGAGTACCAAACCACACGCCGCGCAGGCGGCGCGAGGCAGACTTGCCTTGAGGAGGGATTCAGATGCGAGCACGTATCGGAGGAGCGCTCGTCGCGGCATTCGCGATCGGAGCAGCGCTCACGCTCCCGGCCAAGGAGGCGAGCGCCTCCAGCCACCGTGAGGCCCCGTTCATCACGCAGAACCCGAAGGTCGACGGGACCGACTTCTACATGTTCAAGAGCTACCAGACGGGCCGCGCCGGCTACGTCACGCTCATCGCGAACTACAGCCCGCTCCAGTCGAACTACGGCGGTCCCAACTTCTTCACGATGGACCCCGAGGCCATCTACGAGATTCACGTCGACAACACCGGCGACGCGAAGGAAGACATCACCTTCCAGTTCCGCTTCTTCAACGCCCTGAACGATCCGACCGGCCTCGAGGGGCTCACCGTGCCCGGCGGCCACCCCGGCGGCGCGACCAAGCTCTCGGTGCCGCTCCTCAACATCGGCGACGTGTCCGACCCCAACAACCAGGCGTCGCGCAACGTGAAGGAGGAGTACGAGCTCAAGGTGATCCGCGGCCCGCGCCGCGGCTCCCCCGGCACCAACGTCGCCCGCGCCGCCGGCCCGGCGGGGGCGAACCCGAACCGCTTCGTGAAGCCGCTCGACTTCATCGGCACGAAGTCGTTCGGGAGCGCGGCCGCGTACGACACCTACGCGAACGCCCACATCTACGACGTCGAGATCCCCGGCTGCGCCGACAGCGCGACCAACAAGGCGCGCGTGTTCGTCGGGCAGCGGCAAGAGGGCTTCGCCGTCAACCTCGGGCCGATCTTCGACCTCGTCAACGCGCCGGCCTCGGTCCTCACCGACCCGTCGCTCGACGTGGCGAACCCGATCGGCGACAAGAACGTGACCTCGATCGCGATGGAGATCCCGGTCAAGTGCCTCACCAAGAGCGACACCGAGCCGGTCATCGGCGCGTGGACGACGGCGAGCGTGCGCCAGGCGCGGGCCATCAACCCGACCGGCACCTTCGCCAAGCCGTCGCGCGAGGGCGGCGCCTGGGTGCAGGTCTCGCGCCTCGGCATGCCCCTCGTCAACGAGGTGGTCATCGGCCTCAAGGACAAGAACAAGTTCAACAACAGCGAGCCGGCCAACGACGTCGCCAACTTCGGCGCCTACGTCCTCAACCCCACGCTGCCCACGCTGCTCGAGGTGCTCTTCGGCGCCGCGGGCGTGAAGGCGCCGACCGAGGCGCGCGACAAGGACCTCCTGCCCATCTTCGCCACCGGCGTCGCGGGCGTGAACGTGGTCCCCAAGGCCGACGCCGTCGGCTCGGCCCCGGGCGAGATGCTCCGCCTGAACACCTCGTTCCCGGCGACCAGCGCCGCCGACCAGCTCACGAAGCGCCCCGCGGGCGTGCCGACGCAGCTCGGCGCCGCGCTGTGCTTCAGCCATCCCGGCGGGGATACCACGAAGCAGAAGACCCTCGACGGCGCCGCGGTCGCGCGCGCGCTCGAAGCGGGCACCGGCCCCACCGAGCCGTGCGATCTCGCCGGCTTCCCCAACGGCCGCCGCCCGGGTGACGACGTCGTCGACATCGCCCTGCGCGTGGTCATCGGCTACATGCTCGGCACCGGCGCTGGCCAAGGCGGCGCGGGCACCGGCATGTCGAGCCTCCCGCTCGGCGACGCGGTCGGGCAGCACGCCGACCAGTTCCTCGAGGTGTTCCCCTACCTCAAGCGCCCGAACCCGGGGAGCTGAGGAGCGCGCATGAAGAACCACTTCTCGCGCGTCATCGCCGTCCTCGCTGGAGGTGCCATGGTCTTCGCCGTGGCGGCCTGCGGCGACGACGACGACATCCAACCGAAGGCGGACTCCGGTGCCTCGAGCAGCGGAGACGTCACGCAGCCGCCGGTCGACAGCGGCTCCGACGGCGGTCCCGGCGACGACACGTTCCCCAAGTTCGTGCGCTCGCTCATCGAGACCAAGACCTCCGACACCGCGGCGCCGGCCTCCCAGGCCGACATCGAGAAGCCCAAAGAGGGCGCGAACGACAACACGGACCTGACGGTGTTCAGCGGCTTCTTCTGAGCCGACACCCGATCGTCACCACGCGGCCCCCGGCCTCTCACGAGGTCGGGGGTTCGTTTTTTCGGGGCGCCGTGGTACGTCGGCCTCATGCGGCAGCGTCTCTGGGTCGCGCTCGCGACGATCGCGATCGCCGGGTGTGGGGGAGGCAAGAAGGCGGAGTCGCCCGCGGCGCCGGCGGCGTCCGCGCCGCTCCCGAAGAAGGCCTCGGCGCCGGTGGTCGTCGCCCTCGTCGTCGACCAGCTCGCGGGCTGGGTGATGGCGGAGCGCCTCGCCGAGCTCCCCGAGGACGGCGGCTTCAAGCGCCTCGCCCGCGAGGGGACGTACGCGCGCGACATGCGATACATGCATGCTGCAACCGACACCGCGCCCGGGCACTCGTCGCTCTTCACCGGCAAGCCGCCGCGCCACTCGGGGATCTTCGGCAACGAGGTCCCGCGGGCCAAGGCCGCGCTCTCGATCCTGCGGGACGAGGCGACCAAGCTCGTGACCGAGGCCGGCCCTCGCGACAAGGCGGGCTCGTCGCTCGCCCGCCTGCGCGTGCCGACGGTGGCCGACGAGCTGCGCGACAAGCACCCCCGCGCGGCGGTGGTGGGCCTCTCGCTCAAGGACCGCGGCGCCGGCTTCGCCTGCGGCCGCAAGCCGACCGCGTGCCTGTGGTTCGACACCGGCGAGGACGCGTTCGTCACGTCCACCGCGTTCGCGCCCGCGCTCCCGCCGTGGGCGGCCCCGAAGGGGGGCCACGCGGCGGTGGAGCGGGCGCGCGCCGCTCCGTGGGCGCTGGTCGACCCGGCGTGGACCCAGGCCCACGCCGCCACCGCCGACGACCAGAGCGGCGAGGGTGACCTCGGGGGGATGAAGACGGTCTTCCCCCACGCCATCGCGACCCCGCAGGCCTTCCGCGCGAGCCCGTTCGCCGACGCGGTCCTGGTGGATCTGGCCCGCGCCGCGATCGGTGCAGAATACAAAGAAAGCGAGCCGTTCTTCCTCGAGATCTCGTTCTCGTCGAACGACATCGTCGGCCACGCCTTCGGCCCCGACTCGTGGGAGGCGTGGGAGGAGCTCCGCCGCGTCGACCGCGCCATCGCCGACCTCCTCGGCGCCCTCGACGCGCGCTTCGGGACCGGGTACGCGGTGGTGCTCGCCGCCGACCACGGGACGATCACCATGCCCGAGGCGTCGTCCAAGGCGCGGCGCTGGTGCGAGGGCGACGGCAAGGTGAAGGACGCGTACGAGCGGCCCTGCGGGCCCTCGGGGCGCGTCCTCATCGGCGAGCTCCAGGGCGCGCTCGAGGCCGAGGCCGAGCGCGCCCTCGGCGCCGGCCCTTGGATCGAGGGCGTCGCCGACCCGTACTACTTCTTCACCGACAAGGCGAAGGCGCTCGACCCCAAGCAGGCGGCGGCGCTGTACGGCGCCGTCGCCCGCGCGCTCGTGCGCTACGACCACGCGCTCGCGCGGGTCGACACCGCGGAGGCGCTCGCGGCGCGCTGCGAGGCCGAGCCCGCCGAGTGGGACGAGTCCATCGGCGCCCTCCTCTGCCGCGCCTATCCCAAGGGAGGTGGCGCGGGCGAGGGCTACATGGCGCCGCGGCCCGGGTTCTTCTTCGACCCCAACGTCGTCGTCGGCAAGGGCACGAGCCACGGCTCGCCCTACCTCTACGACCGCTCGGTGCCGCTCTTCGTCCGCGCGCCGGGCCTCGTCCCTGCGGGCGCGCGGGAAGAGTCGCCGGTGCACTTCAGCGCGTACGCGCGCGTCTTGCGATCCCTCCTCGGCGTCACCCCCGAGACCCCCGCCGCCGCGCTCGCCGCGTCACGAAAGCCCGCCCCATGAGCACCCCCCTCGCCTGCATCCCCGTCGCCTTCTTCCTCGTGTATTTGCCCAAGATCCCGCTGTCGATCGCCATGGGCAAGCAGCCCGAGGGCTACGACAACAAGAACCCGCGCGACCAGCAGGCGCGGCTCACCGGCTGGGGCAAGCGCGCCTCGGCCGCGCACCAGAACGGCTGGGAGTCGTTCCCCGCGTTCGCCATCGGCGCGATCGTCGCCCACGTCACGAACGCCCGCCCCTCCACCGCGGCCGCGCTCGCGATCGCCTACGTCGTCGCCCGCACCCTCTATCCCGTCATGTATATCGCGAACGTCGACAAGGTGCGCTCGCTCGTGTGGTTCGTCGGCTTCGGCGCCACCGCCGGCTTGATGCTCCTGCCGCTCTTCGGCTGACCCTCAGGGCCAGGTGACCTTGCGCCCGGGCACGGGGGCCTCGGAGAGGAGCGCCGCGTCGGTGGCGATCGGCGGGCCCGCGTCGTCGCCCGCGAGCACCGCGAGCGCGAGGTCGAAGGTCTGGCCCCACTCCACCGTGTCCTCCGCCGAGACGAAGAACCACGGCGCCTTGCAGCTCTTCGACACCTTGCGGACGCCGGCCGAGCCGAGCGTGAGGTCGGGGCCGGCGAAGCCCTTGGTGAAGCGCGCGGCGGTGCCGCCGGCGACGGCCCACGCGTTGATCGCCCGGTCCTTGCCGATGAATCCGACCGCGCTGCAGTCGGGGGCCGTCGTGGGGAGCGCGAGGTGGAGCTCCGTCATCACGCGGTCGCGGTTCGGGGTCTTCACGGTGACCGACTTGGCCTTGGCGACGCGGATGGCGTGGACGGCGAGGGCCACGCGCGGCGTCTTCACGTTGCGCATCACCTCGATCTCGACGGCCGCGCCCTCGACCATCGGCTTGCCGACGAGCGCAGCGGTCATGCGGCCCTTCGCGTCGGGCTGAGCGAAGTCGATGCGCTCGCCGTTCACGAGGGCGCCGCCGTCGTCCACGGTGATCACCGGCTTCGCGGGGCCCGAGGGCTTGGCCTCGGCGGTCGCGCTCGCCGCCGCGGACGCGCTGGCGCTCGCCGACCCGGTCGACGTCGACGCCGACGTCGCGCTGGGCGCGAGCTTCACGTCCCCCGCCTTGGGTGGGTCTTTGTCGCATGCCGTGAGCAGCGCGGAGGCGCCGAACGCGGCGAACAGGCAGGCGCGGAGGGCGGGGGGCGGGCAAGAAGTGCGCATGAAGTCGGTTCTTTAGCAAAATTCGGCTAAGGTGGGGCTCTGGGTCATGGCCGGCGCGAAGCAGCAGCCTCCCGAGGAGTCCTTCGAAGGGCAGCTCATTTCCGGGAAATACCGGGTCGAGCGGCTCATCGGCTCGGGTGGAATGGGGACGGTGTGGCTCGGCCACCACGAGGTCCTGGGGACGCGGGTGGCCATCAAATTCATCCGGCGCGCCTTCGCCGAGCGCCCCGACGCCCGCCGTCGCTTCGAGATCGAGGCCCGCGCCGCCGCGAGCGTGAAGACTCGCCACGCGGTGGACGTGTACGACTACGGCCTCACCGACACCGGCCTGCCCTACATCGTCATGGAGTACCTCGAGGGCGAGTCGCTCTCCGAGGTGCTCGTCCGCCGCGGCCCCATGGCCCCCCACGAGGTCTCGAGCATCATCTCCCAGGCGGCGCGGGCGCTCACGAAGGCCCACCAGTCGGGGATCGTCCACCGCGACCTCAAGCCCGACAACATCTTCCTCGCCACGAACGTCGAGCACGACGACGCGGCGCCCTACGTGGTGAAGCTGGTCGACTTCGGCATCGCCAAGATCCTCGACACGGCGCAGACGGGCCAGTTCGGCGGGCCGACGCAAGACGGCGCCGTCATCGGCACGCCCAACTTCATGAGCCCCGAGCAGCTCACGGTGGGCGGCGCTCCCAACGCGCTCACCGATCTGTGGTCGCTCGGCGCGTGCACGTTCGCCGCGTTCACCGCGCGCATCCCGTTCGAGGGCGAGGTGCTCGGCGACATCGTCCTCAAGGTCTGCATGCACCCGATGCCGGTGCCGAGCGCCTACAACGCCGCCGTCCCCGCGGGCTTCGACGCCTGGTTCTCGCGCGCCTGCGCGCGCGATCCGAAGAAGCGCTTCCAGTCGGCCGAGGAGCTCGCCGAGGAGCTGGCGAAGGTGTGCGGCGTCTCGCCGTCGGCGTCCAAGATCCGCCAAAGCGTGGCCGAGCCCGCCGAGGTGATGTACCAGCTCAAGCCCGCCGATCCGGCGATGGTCGCGGAGCTCGAGAAGCTCCAGGCGCCGCAGGGCATGTCGGCGAGGACGGCGCTGATGGCCGGCCTCGTGATCGGCATCACGCTGATGATCGGCGTCCTCGGCGCGCTCGCGTGGCGCGCCAAGGTGGCCGAGGAAGAGACGCTCAAGCCGCCCGTCGAGGCGGCGAGCGGCGACGCCGGAGCGCCGAAGAAGTAGCGCCGCTCAGGCCGCCATGCGGCGCTTGAGCTGGACCCGGAGCTGATCGAAGC
>JAEUKG010000658.1 GCA_016794325.1 Myxococcales bacterium
ACGACGTCGAAGAGCACGCGGACGCCGCGCGCGTGGGCGTCGGCCACGAGGCCCTCGAGCTCGGCCGCGGTACCGAGGCGGGCGTCGACGGCGCGCGGATCGGTGGGCCAGTAGCCGTGGTAGCTCGAGTACATCCGCCCGTCGTTGCCGGGGAACGTGCCCTCGGGGTTCTGGTAGAGCGGCGAGAGCCAGATCGCGTTCGCGCCCATGCGCTCGAGCGCGCCCGACGCGACGAAGCGCCGCACCCCGGCGAGGTTCCCGCCGGCGCGCCCGGCGGGATCGGCGGGCGGGGCCACCGGCCCGCGCTCGTCGGCGAAGCGGTCGACGATGATCTGGTAGATGGCGAGGTCGCGCGCGTCGTACGGCTCGTCCTCCACCCACACCGTCGCCGCCGCGGGCTCGGCGGCGCGCCCGCGCGCGTCCTGGGCGCGGACCAGGTACGTGTATTTTCCACGTTTTTCGGCCGGGGCCTCGAGGACGAGCTTGCCTCGATCGGCGTCGACCTCCACGACGCGGGCCGCGGGCGTGCCGCGCTGGGGCTCGACGCGGACGGTCGCGGGGTCGACGGGCGCGCGGTCCCGGGCCGAGACGAACGTGGCCTCGATCCGCATCGGGCCGCCGGGCCGCGCCTCGGAGCGGGCGACGCGCACGCCCGGCTGATCGCAGTCGGGGACCTCGACCCACGTGACCTCGCGCCCCTCGCGCAGCGCCGTCGTGGGCACGTTGCGATCGGCCATCGTGACGCCGTCCTCGACGATCGCGTACGTGTGCTCGCCGGGGGCCACGTCGAACGAGGCGACGCGCCAGCCGCCGCTCGCGCGCGCGGGCTCGACGCCGGGGCGCTCCCACCCCGCGAAGTCGCCGACGATCGACACCCGCGCCTCCTCCGACGCCGGCTTGTGCCACACGACCACCCGGCACTCGCGCGCGGGGCGGTCGGCCGCCGCTTCGTCGCCCGCGGAGGAGCACGCGAGCGCGAGCGCGGGGGCGAGGGCGAGGGCGAGGCGTCGCACGACGCTCGTTCTAGCGCCCTCGCCCGCGGCGGCAAGGCGGCCCCTAGGGGAGCTCGTCGTAATAGGTGGCCTCGCACGACTCGCAGATGCCGTGCGACACCGTGCCCGCGGGTGAGGCGAGCAGCGACGGCACCCAAATCCACGACGGGTCGTTCGGGGGCTGGACGCGGCGGCAGACCGAGCACAACCGCACGAAGCCCGAGGCGTTCCGATACTCGCGGGGCTCGACCGGCCCGAGCGGAGCCTCGCCACGCTCACGGAGGTGATGGAGGACGATGGCGCCGCGGACGATCCCATCGACCGCCACCGGCTCGACCGACATGTCGAAGGTCCGTGTCTCCTCCGGGCTGTGGCAGAGGTAGCGGCTCCGCCACGGCTCCCCGGAGCGGAAGACCCGATCGTAGGCCTCCCCGTAGAACCGCTTGAGGAACGGCGCGGTGATGGCGCCGATGAGCGACACCCCGAGCCCGCACGCCCCGAGCTCGCCCCCGTTCTGCTCGCAGAAGGCGACGTAGGCGTGGTTGACGTAGACGATCACCCTCCGGGCGTCGATCGCATACACCTCGTCGTCCGCGGCATCGAGCTCACGCTCGCGCTCCTCCGAGAGGAAGCTCCGGCACTCGGGCAGTGAGGGCAAGGGCCTCTACTGGACGATGTCGGCCGCCGTCCGGGGCCAGATCTTGCGGTTGGAGAAGTCGAACGCGCAGATACCCACGATCTTCTGGAACGGGGTGTCGAGCGCGTAGTTGTTGTCGAGCGCGCTGTAGAGGCTGTCGTCGACGCGGAGGTCGCCGGTGACGGCGAACTCGTCGAAGTCCTTCGGAGCGTCGGGGTTCTGGTTCACCACGACGACCGCGTTGACCTGGCAGAGCATGCCCTCGTAGACCTCGCCGCCGGTGGCGTTGGCGATCTCGGTGGGGTCGAGGACGAGCGGGCCGAACGGGAGCGTCGTGCCGGCGTCGGTGACCGTGACCTTCGGCCGGAGGAGGTGCGACGTCGAGAAGACCTCGTCGTAGTCACCCTCGACCGAGACCTTGTTGCCCACCTTCACGGTCGGCGCGGTGGTGCCCGTGTTCACGAACATGCCCTGGAAGTTCCCGGACGCGGGGGCCTGGATGTAGAAGCCCTGCACCGAGCCGCCGACGCGGAGGGCGGTGACGTACACGTCGCTGACCTGGGCGCGGACCGTGCCCGGCGCCGGGTGGTTCGCGTTGCCCGGATCGCGGAGCTCGGGGATCGTGTAGGGGGTGAGGCAGCGCTGCGCGCCGGGGTTGGCGGTGGGGCAGGTGTCGCAGACGTCCCCCTTGCCGTCCTTGTCGGCGTCGGCCTGGTCGGCGTTCGCGACCTCGGGACAGTTGTCGAGGCCGTTGGTGATCCCGTCGCCGTCGATGTCGTCGGCGGACGGCGGGGTGCACTTGTTGTCCTTGTCGGTCGGGCACTTGTCGCAGGCGTCGCCGATGCCGTCGCCGTCTTCGTCGGCCTGCTTGCCGCCGTCCATCGGGCGCACGGGGTTGAAGATGGTGGGGCAGTTGTCCGCGCCGTCGGCGACGCCGTCACCGTCCTTGTCGGTGGTGGTGATGCCGGCCTTGTAGCTGTCGCGGTAGGGCGTGCACGACGGCTCCTTGGTCGGGGTCGTGCCCTTGCAGTAGAAGAGCGGGTAGACGCCCTCGCCCGCCTTCTTGATCGCGTCGAGCGTCTGGTTGGGGATGTCCGACTTGACGCAGACCTTCTTGGCCACGCCGCAGACGTCGATGTCCTCGCAGTCCTTGGTGCCCATGGCGTTCGACGCGATGAGCGCCGAGTCGCCGTACAGCGGGACGCCGCCGCGGAGGACGAGGATGGTGTCGTCCGACGTCGCGTCGATCACGGCCCGGTAGCCCTTGTTCTTGTGGGCGTTGTAGATGGCGACGTCGGCGACGTAGCCCGTCTTGAGCATGCCGACGACGTTCTGCGCGCCGATGGCGAACGCGGCGTTCGTCGTCACCATCTGCCAGAGCTGCTTGTCGGTGAAGTGGCTGCCGTAATACTTCTTGTTGAGCTCGTCGGCGCACGCGAGCTCGCGGGCCATGTTCATCGAGCCCGAGGGGAGCCAGTCGGTGCCGAGGGCGATCTGCACGCCCATGTGGTCGAACATGACCACCGGCGCGGTGTCGCCGTAGAGGGAGACGTTCGAGCGCGGCGACCAGATGAGCGCCGCCTGGTCGGCGCGGTAGTCGACGAGGTCGGAGGGCGCGACGGCGATGCCGTGGATGACCGCCGTCTGCCGCTGGATCAGGTCGTTGGGGTCGGTCTTCTGGCAGGTGGTCTCGAGGCGAGCCTCGGGGCCGATGCCCTCGGAGATGTGCGGCAGGTATCCGTCGTAGGATAGCGCGGTCGTCGTCTTGTCGCGGGTGGAGGAGTACCCGGAGCAGTCGGCCGGGAAGCTCGTCCCCGCGCTGTCCTTGAGCGGGAACGTCTGGCTGTTGACGATCTTGAGGGGGAGGCCCTCGAGCTGGGCCGCCGTGCCGTCGACGTTGCGCACCAGGCCGTCGGCGCCGCCGGCGCTCGCCGCGGTCGTCACGCCGTTCATCAGGAAGCGGAGCTCGGCCGCGAGGACGACCGCCGCGCTCGCGCCGCCGGGGGCGTTGAGCTTGGTCGAGTTGCGCTTCGTGCCGTCGGGGAGGGTGACGCTGCCCTTCCGCCAGTCGTGGCGGTGGATGTAGCGCTCCTGCCCGTGGTCGATGGGGCCGGTGTTCGCGAACGTGATGTGATCGTGCGGGTTGATGAGGCCGGGGGAGATCACGGCGTCGGTGCACTTCACGACCGTCGCCTCGGCGTAGCCAGGGGTGGAGCTGCACGAGCGCGCGGCGCAGGCGATGAGCCCGGTCCCGTCGATCATCAGCTCGCCGCCGTTGTCGACCACGGCGTCGGGGAGGAGGAGGGTGCCCTGGTAGATCGTGGCGCCGTTCGTCCCCGTCTTGGTGACCGCGCACGAGCCGCGCGGGCCCGGATCGGGCTTGGCGTCCGGCGAGCCGCCGTCCTCGACGAAGGTGGGGCCGTCGGTGTCGCCACCGTCGCGCGGCTGGCCCGTCGGGGGGTTCTCTTGGTCGGAGCATCCGGGGACGAGGCGAACCGCCAAGAGGAGCGGCAAAGCCAAGAGCGCGCGCTTCATTTTCATGGGATTCGCGCAGTGTAGTACGGACTCGGCCAAACGCACGTGAGCACGGAGTGTCACGAAAAGCGCAATATCTGCTTGCACTTGCGCGAAATCGCACTATGGGTCCCCGGCTTGCCGCACCCGTCGGACCCCAGGAAGACCGCGCGCCTCCGCCTCAAGGACGAGGTCGGCCGCATCGAGAAGCAGGCCCCGTTCACCGTGGGCCTCGCCTATCCCTCTCCGTATGGCGCGGGGATGAGCTCGCTCGGCTACCAGCGCGTCTATCGGGCGATCCAGGAGCTGCCCGGCCTCGGCTGCGAGCGGGTGTTCCTGGACGACGAGGCCGAGGGGGCGCTCGCGGCGCAGGGGCGGCCCGTGACCCTCGAGCAGGCCCGGCCGATCGAGGAGCTCCCGGTGCTCGCGTTCAGCGTCGCGTACGAGATCGAGATCGCGGGGATGCTCCGCATGCTCGAGGCCGCGGGCCTGTCGCCGCTGCGCGAGGAGCGCGACGAGCGGCACCCCTTCGTGCTCGCGGGGGGGCCCCTGACCTTCTCGAACCCGCTACCGCTCGCGCCGTTCGTGGACGCGATGATCGTCGGCGAGGCCGAGGAGCTGATCGAGCCCGTGCTCCGCGTCCTGGAGGCAGGCGGGCCTCGCGCGCGCCAGCTCGACGAGCTCGCGAAGCTCCCCCACGTCTTCGTCCCCGCGATCCACGGATCGGCGCTGCCGATCGTCGCCAAGGCGAGCGCGGAGGCCATCCCCGCGTGGGCGCCCATCCGCACGCCGCACGCGGTGCTCTCGAACATGTTCTTGATCGAGACCGAGCGCGGGTGCTCGCGGACCTGCACCTACTGCGTCATGCGCCGCAGCACCAACGGGGGCATGCGCCTCGCGAGCAAGGAGCGCGTCCTCGAGCTCGTGCCCGACGACGCGAAGCGCGTCGGCCTCGTCGGGGCGGCGGTGAGCGATCACCCGAAGATCGTCGACATCGTGCGCACCCTCGCCGGCCAAGGGCGCGAGGTGGGGCTCTCGTCGCTCCGGCCCGACCGGCTGAGCGACGAGTTCGTGGGCGCGCTCAAGCTCGCTGGCTACCGCACCCTCACCACCGCGATGGACGGCCCGAGCGAGCGCATGCGCGAGACGCTCGAGCGGCGCGCGAAGGTGAAGCACCTCGAGCGGTGCGCCGAGCGAGCGCGGGCGCACGGGATGGATCGCCTGAAGCTCTATCTGATGATCGGCCTGCCGGGCGAGACCGACGCCGACATCGACGAGTGCGTCGCCTTCACCACCGAGCTGTCGCGGGTGGTGCCGATCGCCCTCGGCATCGCCCCCTTCTGCGCGAAGCGCAACACGCCCCTCGACGGCAAGCCCTTCGCCGGCATCGACGTGGTCGAGGACCGGCTCGACCGCCTGAAGCGGGGCCTGCGCGGGCGCGCCGACGTGCGCTCGACGAGCGCCAAGTGGGCCTGGGTCGAGTACGTGCTCGCGCAGGGCGCCGAGCCCGAGGGCCTCGCCGTGCTCGAGGCGATGCGGGCCGGCGGCTCCTTCGCGGCGTACAAGCGCGCGTTCGCGAACCTCGAGTCGACCCAGCCTCGCCGCGCCCGGCGGAGCCTGGCGATCGCGGCGGTGTGACGGTGCGCCGCGCCCTCGCGCTCACGCTCGCGCTCGTCGCGGGGTGCGCCGGGCCGCCGCCGGTGGCGCCGGCGCGCATCGAAGGCCCGGGCGGGGAGCGCGCTACGCTTTTACGGATAGGCGTCGTCCTCCCCTTGAGCGGCTCGGAGGCGGAGCTCGGCCGCGAGGCGAGCCAGGGGGTGGAGCTCGCGCGCGAGGCGTTCGAGGAGGCGTCCGGGGCCAAGGTGTCGATCGCCGTCCGCGACGACGCCTCGCTGCCCGGCGGCGTGGCCCGCGCGGTGGAGGAGCTCGCCGAGGGGGGCGCGCTCGCGATCCTCGGGGAGGTCTCCTCGTCGCGGACGAGCCTCGCTGCCGAGGCCGCCGAGCGAGCGGCGATCGCCCTCGTGGCGCCGACGTCCACCGCCGCCAACCTGACGCGGGGCCGCGCGTGGACGGTGACGACCGTGCCCGACGACGAGCAAGCCGGCGCCGCGGCCGCCTCGCTCTTCGCGCCGCGGTCGAAGGTCGGCGTCACCTACTATCCCAGCTCGGCTTATTCGAAGGACCTCGTCGAGGGCTTCGCCCGCGGAGCCGAGGAGCGCGGGGCGACGGTGGCGCAGTTCGTCGCCCTCGAGCCGGGCCCTGGCGGCGACGCGTCCACCGTCGCCGAGCGGATGGCGTCGGAGGGGGTCGCGGCCGTGTTCGCCCCCATCTTCGCCCCCGACGTGCCGGCCCTCGCGCGGGCGCTCGCCACTCGGGGGTCGTTCGTGCTCGTGGGCGCCGACGGTTGGGACAGCGCCGAGCTCGTGTCGGACGGCGCCAAGCTCGACGGCGCTCGCTACGTCGGCCACTTCGCCCCCGACGCGCCGTGGGCCGCGACCCGCGCCCTCGTCGACCGGCACGCGAAGAGGCTCCGCGGCGCGCCGGAGGCCATCGAGGCCTGCTTCTACGACGCGACGCTCGTCGTGCTCGAGGCGGCGCTGCGGGCGCGCGCCGCGTCGCGCGCGGCGGTGCGGGGCGAGATCGCCAAGACCCGCGAGCGCGCGGGCGCGACCGGCGTCCTCACCCTCACCGCCGGCCGGGTGCAGAAGGACATGCCGGTCTTGCGGATCGACCACGGGCGCCCGGTGTTCGACGGCGTGGTGAAGGCGCGCTGAACGGCCGAGCTCCATCGCCGCGCGCGCCCGCGCCGCGGCCCGTGGTAGAGTGGGTCCGGCCATGGCGACAGAGACAC
>JAEUKG010000663.1 GCA_016794325.1 Myxococcales bacterium
GTCCAGCGCGGCGCGCTGGTGGTGGAGCGGCCCGGCGAGACCGACGACGCCGACCTCCTCGTGGCGATGATGGAGTTCACGGAGAAGCTCGCGAGCCGCTGGTACGACGTGATCCGATCGCCGAGGCGCGCGGCGGCGGGCCTCGGGCTCTCGAGCCTCGACGGGATCGCGGTTCGCCCCGACGGGCTCGTCCCGATCGCGCGCGGGATCCGGCGCGGTCGAGAGGTCACGCTGTCGACCCGGGTGGGCGACGAGGCGCTCTCCACCGTAGTCGAGGTCGGCGCGCTCGCCGAGGTGGACTTCTCGTGGAAGGCCGGTGAGCCCAGCGCGGCTCTCCCGGCCTCGCTCGCGCCGCTCGCGCTCGCGCCGCCGGACGCGCTCGTGGGCCTCTCCCAGTCGGGGCTCACGATCGCGATCGAGCTCGCCGGAGTCGACGTCTCCGGGCCCGACGCCGCGAACGCGGTCGACGCCGTCCTCGACGCCCTCGGCGCCGGCGGGTACCGCTGACGCCGCTTCAGCCGCGCCGGCCGAGGGCGCGGTCGCGCGCCTTCTTGTAGGCGCCCGCGTCGACGTCCTCGCCGCGCACCCAGGTCGCGATCGCGGGCAGCACGTCCTTGTCCCACCCCGGGCCGAGGCGCAGCGTGAGGAAGTCGCGGTAGAGCGCCCCGAAGAGGCCCTCGATGTCGCGTGCATGATGCATGCGTTCGTAGAACGACTCGCGCTCGAGATCCGACTCGTCGACGTCGTCGGCCTTCCGCTTCTTGCGCGGCGGCGGGCGGTCGCCGAGGTCGACGGGCGCCTCCTCCTCGGCGAGCGGCTTGCCCGGCGGCGTCAGCCCGGCGAAGGCGAGCGTGTCGCCGCGGAGGGTGAGGGCGTGGTCGCCGCCGTCCCACGCGAGGTGGAGCCCGGCGCGGTTCGGCGTCTTTCCCCGCAGCAGCGCCTCCTTGGCCTCGCGGTGGTTGCCGGGCGCGCTGCCCTTGATCACCGTCGACTCCCGGGCCTCGTCGAGCACGAGCCGACCCTCGAGCCACATCCCGAACGAGCCGTGCTCCTTCGTCCAGAGCGTGCCCTCGAAGATCTCGCTCTCGAACCAGAGCCAGAGGAGGAGCTCGCGTCCGACGAAACGGCGGAGCTCGATGCGGGTGGCGAGCGGGGTCTCTTCCGTGGTCGCGCTCACGACTCCTCCTCTTCTTCCGCGGCCTCGCCGCGCTCGGCGTCGCCGTCGCCGAGCATCGTCGGCTCGAGGTCACGCCACGCGCGCGCTTGCGCCTTGTCGAGCCCGATGCGCTCGGCCAGCGTGTAGGGCGACTCGGGCACGAGCTTCACGCCGAACGTCTTCACGAAGAGCTCGGTCATCACCGCCGCCGGTTTGTCGGCGTGGCTGAAGAACCGCACGACGCCGTCTTCGAGCGACCACGCGAGGTCCACCGCGCGGGTGCGCGGGCTCGTCTGGCGCCGGAGCTTCTTGGCGACGAGGAGCTTCAGCTCGGCCTTCTCCTTGCGAGACAGGCGCTCGCGCCCCTTCTTCTGGAGGTAGGCCTGCTCGGCCTCCTTGAGCTGGCGCTTGAGCACCGGGCCCGGGATCTGCCACCGGTCGGTTCGGACCGAGAGCACGATGTTCTCGCCGTAGAAGACGTCGTCGTAGCCGAGCTCGAGGCCGAACGGGTCGCCCACCTGGGTCCACCCGGATCGCTCGAGGTCCTCGTCGTCGGGCTCGAGGGGTCGCATGATCCGCGCGCGGATCGAGCGCATGTACCGCTCGCGAAAGTCGTCGGGGGGGGCGCCGCTCACGTAGAAGCGGGCGTAGGTGAGGGAGCCTCGCAGGAGTGCCACGGCGCCGCTGTAGCAACCCCGCTCGCCGATCGGAAGAGGCGCGAGACGGGCGGCGGCTTGCGCTATCCTGGAGGCTCGCCCGGATGCGTCGAACCACGGCCCTCCTCCTCGCGCTCGCCGTCACTGCAGCGCCGGTCGTCGCGCGGGCGGACGGTCGCGCCGCCGCGGCCGCGTTCGCCGAGGGCGAGCGGGCGTTCGCCGCTGGGGACTTCTTGCGCGCTGGCGGCTCGTTCGAGGCGGCGTACCGGGAGCAGCCCCACTGGTCGCCGCTGTGGAACGCGGCGCGCTCGTACCACCGGGCGCGCGACTCGATCCGCGCCGCGAACCTGTACGCGAAGTACCTGCGCGAGGCCCCCGCCGACGCCAAGGATCGCGACCAGGCGACGGCGGCGCTCGCGGAGCTCGCGCCGACGCTCGCTCGCCTCGAGGTCCACACCGCGCTCCGCGACGTGAAGGTCGACGGCGCGCGGCTCGAGGCCCCGACCGTCTGGGTCGCCCCTGGCGAGCACCTCGTCGAGGGGGCGTCGGCGCGCGGGCTCGTGCGCAAGGTGGCGGTCGCGCGCGAGGGCCAGGTGTCGAGCGTGTCGCTCGTCGAAGATCCCGCGCCCCCGCCGCCGATGAGCGCGACCGCGCCCGAGGCCGCGCGGTCGCGCGGTCTGCCGCTCGTGGTCCCGCTCGTCGTCGGCGGGCTCGCCGTCGCCGCCGGTGGCGCGACGGTGTGGTCGGGGATCGACACCCTCGCCCAGCGCCGCGCCTTCGACGACGCGCGGACCCAGGAGAACCTCGACGAGGGCAAGTCGCGTCAGCTCCGCACGAACGTCCTCCTCGCCGTCACCGGCGGCTTGGTGGTGGCCACCGGGGTGACGCTCCTCTTCGTCGACTTCGGCGGCGCGCGCACCGCGGTGGCGCTCGGCCCGGGCTCGGTCACCCTCGCGGGGGCGCTCCCATGAGCGCGCGCCGCGCCGCTCCGCTCCTCGCGCTCGCGGCGGCGTTGCCGCTCGTCCTGGCGCGCTGCACGGTGTTCGACGGCCTCTCCGCCGATCCGCCGGACGCAGGGCCCGCCGAGGCGGCGACCCCCGACGCGCCCGCCACCTCGGAGGCCGGGGGCGGCTGCCGCGTGCTGCCTCCGAGCCCGCCGTCCACGTTCGTCGGCGGCGACGAGTCCTCGTTCGTGGTCGTGATCCGCAGCGTCGCCTTCGGCGCGCCCGACGCCGGCGCCGCACCCGAGATCGGCTTCGATCTCGACGGCCTCTGCAGCTGCCCCGAGGCCGAGTCGTGCGTGGCCTCGCGGACGACGCCGGCGTGCGATCTCCCCGGCGGCCGCGACAACGAGGCGCTCAAGCTCTTCCGCGCGTTCGTCGCCCTCCGCGGCATCGACCTGTCCGCGCGCGCCAACGAGTCGGTGGCGACGGGCACCCACGCCGTGCTCCTCCGCGTGGAGCGCTACAACGGCAGAGACGACGACTCCGAGGTCACGGTCTCGGCGTACGGCTCCCGCGGGCTCGTCCAGCCCGACGGCGCGGGGGGCATCACGACCCCGGTGCCGCCCAAGCTCACCGCGGAGGATCGCTGGTCGGTGTCGAAGAGCAGCGTGATCGACGAGGTGCAGCTCGCGTCCGCACAATCCGCAGTGGGATATGTTCGCGGGCGCAAGCTCGTGGTCGCGATGGACGTGACGCTCGGGGTGAGCAGCGACTTCCGCATCCCCATCGGCGGGGGCGTGCTCGTCGCCGACGTCGTCGGCGGCCCCGGCGCCTACCGGCTCTCGGACGCGGTCATCGCCGGGCGCTGGTCGCTCACCGACGCCGTGACGTCGCTCGGGAAGCTCCGCGATCAAGACGGCACCTACTTCTGCGAGAAGCGAGCGGACGTCACGTACCAAGCGGTGAAGTCGACCGTCTGCCGCTCGGCGGACCTCACCAAGAGCCCCAAGAGCGACCGAACCGGCGCCCCCTGCGACGCGATCTCGATCGCGGTCGGCTTCGACACCGCCCCCGCATCGCTCGGCGTCGTCGTGCCCGACCCCCCGCCGACGCCGTGCGACGCGCTCCCGCCCGACCCCTGCAACTGATAGCCTCGAGGGGTGGGCGCCGACCCGCCTTCCCCCGATCCTCCGTCCCCGTCGCCGGAGGCCTCCGCGATCCCCGCGCCGGGCGCGCTGGTCGCCGAGCGCTACCGCGTCGGCGAGCGGCTCGGCGAGGGCGGGATGGGGGTCGTGCTCGCGGTCCACGACGAGCGCACGGGACGTGATCTCGCGCTCAAGCTCCTCACTCCGCTCGCGGCGCGCGGCGCCGACAACGCCGCGCGGTTCTTCCGCGAGGCGCGCGCGGCGATGCGCATCGACTGCGAGCACGTCGTCCGCGTGCTCGACGTCGGCGAGTCGGCCGAGGGGCCGTACATGCTCATGGAGCGCCTCGTCGGCGTCGACCTCGCGCGCAAGTCGGAGCCGGATCGCAAGTTCCCCCCGGCGGTCGTCGCGCGCTGGCTCATCGAGGCCTCGGTCGCGCTCGCGCACGCGCACGCGCGTGGCATCGTCCACCGCGACGTGAAGCTGTCGAACCTCTTCCTCGCCGACCGGCCGGGGCGCGATCCGACGGTGAAGGTCCTCGATTTCGGCGTCTCGAAGGTGGTCACGCGCGAGGAGTGGGAGCGCACCGCGACCCTCACCGGGGGCGCCGCGCTGGTCGGTTCGCCGCAGACGATCTCCCCCGAGCAGCTCCGCGATCCGCGCGACGTCGACGCGCGCGCGGACGTCTGGTCGCTCGGCGTCGTCGGCTATCGGCTGCTCACGGGGCGCCTCCCGTTCCGCGGTGACACGCTGGGCTCGCTCTTCGTCGCCATCCTCGAGCGGCCGCCCGAGCCGTTCGCCGCCGCGGATGGGGTGCCGCCCGCGCTCCAGGCGGCGATCCTCGCGACGCTCGAGAAGGTGCCCGCCGAGCGCACCGCGAGCGCCGCCGAGCTCGCGCGCGCGCTCGCGCCCTTCGCCGACGACGCCCGCGCGGCCGCGCTCGCCGAGGAGGCCGCTCGCGTGCTCGCCGCGGGCCTCGAGCCCGCTCGCGACAGCGCGCCGCCGGTCCCGTCGCCCGCGGCGGCGCCTCCTCGCGAGGCCGAGCGGACGCAGACGGTGGACGAGCCGTCGCCGGTCGCCGCGCGTCCGCCGTC
>JAEUKG010000749.1 GCA_016794325.1 Myxococcales bacterium
CGCGGCGGCGATGAATTTCAGCTGCGGAAACTTCTCCATCGTGCGGTTCATCATCCACTCGGTGGAGAAGAGGAGGATGGGGCGCGCCTCGATGTCGCGCACCCGGAGGATCCCCTCGCGCCGCGAGAAGTCCTTCTCGTCGAACTCGCCCTCGATCCAGCGCGCGTACGCGTAGGTCAGGCGATCGTAGATCGGCTCGGCCGCGTATTCGGTCTTGAGCCGGTGGCTCACGACGTCGAACTGGAGCGGGCCGACGGTGCCGAGGATCGGCTCGGCGTCGTTCTCGTCGCGCTCGAAGAGGAGGAGCACCGCGCCCTCGTCGGCGAGCTCCTCGAGCCCCTTCTTGAGCTGCTTGCGCTTCATCGGGTCCTTGGCGCGGACGCGCATGAAGTGCTCGGGCGAGAAGCGCGGGATGCCCGGGAACTCGACGTCGGGGCCCGTCGTGAGGCTGTCGCCGATGCGGAGGATCCCCGGATCCCACAGGCCGAGGACGTCGCCCGCGAACGCCTCGTCGACCGTCACCCGCTCCTGGGCGAGGAAGTTGAGCGACCGCGAGAGCGTCAGCTTCTTCTTGGTGCGCGGGTGCACCACGTCCATCCCCCGGGTGAACACGCCGGAGCAGATGCGCAAGAAGGCGATTCGATCCCGGTGGTTGGGATCCATGTTCGCCTGGATCTTGAAGACGAAGCCGGAGAAGAAGCTGTCGTCGGGCGCGATCTCGCGCTCCTCGCCCGCGATCGTCGTCGCGACGCGCTTGGCCGGGGGCGGCGCGAGGGAGATCATCCGGCGGAGGAACGGCTCGACCGCGAAGTTGGTCATCGCGCTCCCCCAGAACACCGGCGTGATCTTGCCCGCGAGGAACGCCTCCTGGGAGAAGACGTTGCCGGCCGCGTCGAGGAGATCGATCTCGCCCTTCAGGTCCGCGAAGGCCTGCGGGCTCATCATCGCCTGGAGCGACGCGTCGTCGGCGGACTTGCGCACCATCGGCGAGCGCTCGCCCTCCTTCTCGGCGCGCTCGAAGGCCACCATGTCGCCGGCCTCGCGGTCGATGACGCCGCGGAAGGTGTCGCCCATGCCCACCGGCCAGGTGATGGGCGTGGTGGGCATGCCGAGCACGCGCTCGATCTCGTCGAGGAGGTCGAGCGGGGCCTTGCCGTGGCGATCGAGCTTGTTGATGAATGTGACGATGGGGATACCCCGCATCTTGCACACCTCGAACAGCTTGATCGTCTGCGGCTCGACGCCCTTCACGCAGTCGATGAGCATGACGGCGCAGTCGACCGCGGCCAGGGTGCGGTACGTGTCCTCGCTGAAGTCGTTGTGGCCCGGCGTGTCGAGGAGGTTGAAGTGGCAGCCCTCGAAGTCGAACTGGAGCACGCTCGTCGAGATCGAGATGCCGCGCTCCTTCTCGAGCGCCATCCAGTCGCTGGTGGCGTGCCGCGCCGCGCGCTTGCTCTTCACCGCACCCGCGAGGTGGATGGCGCCCCCGTACAGGAGGAGCTTCTCGGTCAGCGTCGTCTTCCCGGCGTCCGGGTGGCTGATGATCGCGAAGGTCCGCCGGCGCGCGATCTCGCGTTTCACCTGCTCGGGCTGCATGACGGGCCTCCTCTAGCACAGCTTGGGCCCCCGGCTGCTACCATGAGGGGGCGAATGAACCTCGTCGACGAGCTCCACGCCGTCTCGCGCGCGCTGTCGGACGCGGGCATCCCGTACGCCATCTGCGGCGGCGTCGCCGTCACGATCCACGGCGCGACCCGCACCACGAAGGACATCGACCTCCTCGTCGCCCCCGAAGACGTGCCCCGCGCCCTCCTGGCCGTTCGCCCGCTCGGCTACACCTACGTCGCGCTGCCGATGGCGTTCGACGCGGGCACGCCGAACGAGCGCCGCGTGCAACGCGTGAGCAAGCTCGAGGACGGCACGTCGGTCTCGCTCGACCTCCTCCACGAGAGCGGAGGCCTCGCAGGCGCGCTCTCGGACCGCATCCACCTCGAGCTCCCCGAGGGCCCGCTCTTCGTCGTGTCGAGGGCAACCCTCGAGCGCATGAAGCGGCTCGCCGGACGCGCGCAGGACCTCGCCGATCTCGAGAAGTTGGAGCACCCCGATGACGACTGACTTGTCGGTCGACGTCGTGCGCGGCCGGCTGGCGTGGCTCGGCGAGAACGCGCGGCTCGAGACCGCCGCCGAGGCGGCACGCCGGCTCGCGGTCGAGCGCCCGACCGAGCCGTTCGCCGTCGCGGTCCGCCGGCGCCTCGCGGACCTCCGCGCGCTCTCGGCTCTCTCGACCCACCTCCACCGACGGCGCTGACGCGGCTGGAGGGCTCCCCTGTAAGGCCTGGGGCCGAGCCCCGTTTGGCGGACATGAGACGCTCTCTCGCCCTCTTCGCGGTGCTCGCCTCGAGCCTCTCCCTCCTCGCGTGCGGCGGCGCCGGCCCCGCGCCCTCGCAGTCCATCCCCACCGCCCACGCGCGCGGCGTGCAGGAGAGCGCCCCGTCGGCCGCGATGGCCCCCGCCGCCCCCGGCGCCGCCGCGCCCGCGCCGGTCGACGTCGCGTCGGCGAAGGGCGCTGGCAGCTCCGCCGCAGCGCCCACCGCCGGCAAGAAGGCCAAGGACGCGGGCGGCGAGGTCCAGCGCTCGATGGTGATCTACACCGGCGCGCTGCGCATGGTGGAGGCGGAAGACAAGATCCCGCAGACGATCGACAAGATCATCGACGCCGCCGAGGCGGCCGGCGGGGGGATGGTCTCGCGCCGCGACGACGCGGTCGAGATCCGCGTCCCCTCCGACAAGTTCCGCGACACCCTCACCAAGCTCGAGGGCGTGGGCCGCGTCGTCGCGCGATCGGTGAAGGCCGAGGACGTGTCCGAGGAGTACCACGACCTCGAGGTCCGCCTCGCCAACCTCCGGACCACCCAGAAGCGGCTCCAGGACTTCATGGCCCGGGCCACCAACGTGAACGAGGCCCTCACCGTCGAGCGCGAGCTCGAGCGCGTCGCTCAGGAGATCGACCGCATCGAGGGGCGCCTCTCGTTCCTCAAGACGCGCGCGTCGTTCTCGACGATCTCCGTGCAACTTACACCCAAGGCGAAGGACGCGCCGATCGCGACCCCCAACGGACCGGCGAGCCCGAAGCGCGTCGATCTCCCCGTCGACTGGCTCTCCCAGCTCGGCGTCGACCCCCTCCTCTCGCTCAAGAAGTGACCATGAACCGCACCTCGCTCCTCTCGGCGCTCGCGCTCTCGCTCACCCTCGCCGCCTGCGGCTCGACCGCCCGCGTCGCCACCCCCGCCGGCTTCGCCAAGGTCGACGCCGACGACGACTACGCGTACCGCGCCACCACCGCCCACGGCGTCGTCATCGCGACCCGCACGAACCCGAACAAGCTCCAGGGCAACCTCGACTTCTGGAAGGAGTCGGTGGACCTCAAGCTCCGCGACTCGGGCTACGTGCTCGACGACAAGGGCGAGCGCGACGTGACCACGAGCTCGGGCCTCAAGGGCAAGCAGCTCCGCTACACCACCACCAAGAACGGGCGCGAGCACGCCTATTGGGTCACCGTCTTCGTGACCAAGAAGCGCGTCGTCGTCGTCGAGGCGGGGGGCGACAAAACCCCCTTCGCGAAGGCCCAGGGCGCGGTCGACGCGGCGATCTCGACGCTCGAGGCCGACTGAAGTATTCCGGTGGCCATGAGCGGCCACTCCAACCCCCAGAGCCCCGAAGAAGACGCGCGCATCGCCCAGCAGGCGCTGGCCCAGGGCGATCTCGTCCACGCCGTGCACCACATCGGCTGCGCGCTCTCGGTGCGCCCGCTCCACCCCGAGTGGCTCGGGTTCCTCGACCACGTCCTCCGGCGCGTGCCCGACCCGCTCAGCCTCGCCGAGGTCGACGAGGAGGGCGAGACGAGCTTCGTCACCGCGGCCACGCGAGCGTACGCGTTCTCGGTGAAGGGCCAGTGGGTCGACGCGCTCCACATGGTCGCCCAGGTCGTCGGCTCGCGCCCCGACGTCGCGTACCTCGGCTGGGCCGAGCGCTGGCTCACGTACCCCAACGTCCTCGCGAGCATCCCCTTCGACGACCTCATGGGCGCCTTCGCCATCCGCCTCGTGCGCGACCTGCCGCGCCTCGAGAGCCCGACCGACCCCGTGGGCGAGAACCTGCGAGCCGCCGAGCGGATCTTCGCCCACGTCCGCTCCGTGCACCCGGGCCGAGGCTTCTCCTGGTACGCGTCGAGCTCCATCGCCCGCAAGCTCGGGAAGTTCCCGGAGGCGGTCGACCTCTCGCGCCAGGGCGCCGTCGTCGAGCCGAGCTTCATGACCGCGATCGGGCACGCCAACGCCCTGCGCGAGTCGGGCCGCATCGAGGAGGCCATCGCCGCGATGCACGAGGCGCGGCGGCACGACCCCGACGACGTGACCACCTGGCTCGACGTCGGCGACATGCGCATGGAGCAAGAGCGCTGGGCCGAGGCCGCCCAGGCCTACGCCGAGGTCGTGACGAAGGAGCCGAACCACCCCTTCGGCGCCGCATACTTGCATTATACACGCTTCAAGGCGACCGGGAACCCCGCCGAGCGCGAGGCGCTCCTCGCCTTCCGCGACCGGAGGGCCGACGAGCCGCGCGTCATCGGCCTCGCGCGCGAGGTCCAGCCGCTCGAGCCGTTCGTCACCTTCATGCCCTTCCCCGGCGACGCGACCGCGAAGGCGATCGCCGACCTCATCGGCCACATCAAGGAGAAGGGCAACGAGATGGCGGGGGGCAAGATGAACATGAACGTGACTCACCCCGAGTCGCCGAGCGTGCTCCTCACCTGCCGCCTCGCCACCGCCGCCCTCGACCCCCCGATGACGGTCGAGGTCAAATACGAGAAGATCCAGTCGCCCGATCCGCGCGTGCCCAAGGGCCAGGTGGACTTCGTGGCGTGGGTGTACGACGCGCAGAACGTCGCCCGGGCCAACGTCCCCCCACCGGATCCCAAGCTCGCTGGCGCGATCGCCGACATCGCGACGCGCGCCTACGACCTCGAGGCGTTCACCGCCCACGCGCGGGGCCTGGCCGGCCAGCTCCAGCCCGGGTGGATCCCCCACCTCGTCGGCGCGATGGTGCACCCGCCGCCGCCGCCCGACGCGACGTGGGAGCCGTTCACCTGGGTGCAGAAGGTCCAGTTCGCGGCCGCGCTCACCATCGCCCAGATCGGCTCGGGCTGGGACGGCTCGCCGCGACGCGGCGCGCTCACGTCGCTCGCGCTCGGACCCGTCGACTGGATCTGCAACGCCGCCATCTTCGCGATCGCCCAGGTCGCCAAGACCGACCCCGCCGCGCGTCGCGAGCTCGACCAGCTCTTCCCCTACCTCGAGCGGAGCATCCCCAAGGGCGCGTACACCGCCTACGAGTACCCGCTCGCGTGCGCGTGGCTCCTCCTCCCCGGACTCGATCCTCAGACCCGCGCCCGGGTGGAGAGCCGCAAGCAAGCCTGCGCCGAGGGCCGCGGCTCCGATCAAGAGGAGGAGGGCGGGTTCGATCTCGAGGCCGAGAAGCAGAAGGCCCAGGCGGCCCAGCAGCAGGTCGCGGCGGGCCACGGCGGCGACCCCGATCCCGTGGTCTTCCCCGGGTCTCCGGTCGCCCGACTATCCGACTACGTATGGATTCTCAAGCAGATGCAGCGGGGCGACATGGGCGGCGCGCTCGGGCGCTACGGCCTCGACATGATGGCCTACGCGGGCGTGGCCACGCAGTGGGGGCAGCGCGTCGCCGCCGATCCGGTGCTCAACGCGAAGTTCACCCAGATGATGAGCCAGGGCTGAGGCGGCGAGCGCTCAGGCCGTCTGCGCGAACACGCCGGGGAACTCGGCGATGAGGTTCTGCTCCTCGGGCTCGCGGAACGCCGAGATGTGGTGGGCGATGCCCGCCTCCGACAGCGCGTTGGAGAAGTCTCTCAGGATCCAGCGGGCGACCTCGAGCGTCCCGCCGATCGAGCCGGTGAGCACGAGGCGCTCGGTGCGGGCGCAGTCCACCCGCAGCTGGATGAGCTCCGTCTCGGCGTGAAGGAACGACGAGCCGTCGGTGCTCCAGCGGACGGCGCCCGACTGCCACGAGGTCGCGCGCAGGGCGGTGACCACCTGCGTCGCCGTGGCTCCCGAGAGCTCACCCGACATGAAGAGCAGCGGACCCCGGATCCACGAGCGAATTCCTGACGGCGGTTCGGAGCGATGGTGGTCCATGCTGGGTGATGACTCCTGTCCCCCCCGCTCACGTTGCAGGAGGTGCGCCATCTGACAACGGCCGCTCGGCGGAACCCTTTAGGCCGAATTTGCACGGGAGCGCTCCCCGCGAGCGCCCCTCCTGACAACTCGAGTGACCAGCGAGCGGTCACCCTCGGTACCGATGCCTGCTCCAACCACCCACATCCCCCCCCGCTCCGGGGGTATAGTTCCTTTCGATGAGCCAGCCGCCCGCCTCGCCCGCCGACGTCCCGGCGGTGGTCGCCGCCCTCCTCGCCAGCTACCGCGCCGACAGCCGCGCCCAGCACATCGACAAGCGCTTCTTGCCCTCGCGCGAGGAGATCATCGAGTGCGTGCAGATCCTGCTCCAACTATTCTATCCGGGATACTACGGACGCCAGGACCTCGACGGCGCGAGCGTCGAGTACCACGTCGGCGTCCTCGTCACGACCCTGCGCGACAAGCTCGAGCGCCAGATCGAGAACTGCATGTGCTGCAGCGACGAGTCGACGGGGTCCCGCACCGACGTCCCGCGCTGCCAGCGGCGCAGCCGCGAGCTCACCGGCACCTTCCTCGCGCGGCTCCCCGAGATCCGGCGCCTGCTCGTCCTCGACGTCCAGGCCGCGTTCGACGGCGACCCCGCCGCGAAGAACCTCGACGAGATCATCCTCGCGTACCCCGGCCTCCTCGCGATCACGGTCTACCGGGTGGCGCACGAGCTCCACGGCCTCGGCGTGCCGCTCATGCCGCGCATCATGAGCGAGTGGGCCCACGCCCACACCGGCGCCGACATCCACCCGGGCGCGAACATCGGCGAGAGCTTCTTCATCGACCACGCCACCGGCGTCGTCGTGGGCGAGACCTCCGACATCGGCGCGCGGGTGAAGCTCTACCAAGGGGTCACGCTGGGGGCGATCTCCCACCCGCGCGACGCCGAGGGCCGAGTCGTGCGCGGCCAGAAGCGGCACCCCTCGGTGGAGGACGACGTCACCGTCTACGCCAACGCCACGGTGCTCGGCGGCGCCACCGTCCTCGGCAAGGGCTCGATCGTCGGAGGCTCGGTCTTCGTGACCAAGAGCGTCCCCGCCGGCAACCGCGTCGCGCTCGAGGCGCCGCGCCTCCGGGTCGCGCACGAGGCCGCCCCGTCCGGCGCCGCCGAGCCGGAGTTCTAGCGCTCCCGAGCCTCCGCGCCCCGGCTATGATGCCGGCCCATGAACGCGATCCCGATGACGACGGTGCGGAGCGAGCACCCCGCGTACGGCGGGCGACAGGGCTTCTACGAGCGCGTGAGCGACGCTTGCGCAGGCCCGATGCGCTTCTCCGTGTTCGTCCCCCCGGCTGCGCTCGCGGGAGCGAAGGTCCCCGCGCTCTATTACCTCGCGGGGCTCACCTGCACCGAGGAGCACCTGCCGACCAAGGGCGGCGCGCTCCGCCTCGCCGCCGAGCTCGGCCTCGCGCTCGTCGCGTGCGACACGAGCCCCCGGGCGAAGCGCTACCCCGGCGACGACGAGAGCTGGGACTTCGGCCAGGGCGCCGGCTTCTACCTCGACGCCACCGAGGCGCCCTGGTCCGAGAGCTACCGCATGGAGACGCACGTCACGAAGGAGCTGATCGCGTGGGTCGAGGACGCGTTCCCGATCGCGACCGACCGACGCGGCGTCTTCGGGCACTCGATGGGCGGGCACGGCGCGCTCACGCTCGCGCTCCGTCACCCCGAGCGCTTCGCGTCGGTCTCGGCCCTCGCGCCCATCGTCGCGCCGTCGCGCGTTCCGTGGGGAGAGAAGGCCTTCTCCCGCTACCTCGGCGCCGACCGCGCGCGCTGGGCGGAGCACGACGCGTGCGCCCTCGTGGCGCAGGGCAAGCGCTTCACGTCCACCCCCCTCGTGGATCAAGGCACGGGCGACAAGTTCCTCGAGCGCGAGCTCAAGCCCGAGCTCCTCGAGGCCGCGTGCGCCGCCGCGGGCCAGCCCCTCGAGCTGCGCCGCCACGCTGGCTACGATCACAGCTACTACTTCATCGCGACGGTGATGGAGGACCACCTCCGCCACCACGCCAGGGCGCTCGCGCGCTGAGCCGAGCGAGTCGAGCGCGTCAGGTCGCCATGCGCGGGTCCGGCGCGTACGCCTTGCCCGGCGTTCCGCCGATGGCGAGCAGCGTCACCGCCGAGCCGCGGGTGACGATCTTGCGCTTCAGCTCCGGCGGAACGCGCACCATGTCGCCCTTGCGCAGCGGCCGCTCTTCACCCCCGGCGACGAGCACCGCCTCGCCTTCGAGCACGACGTAGAGCTCCTCCTGGCCGTCGGAGGCGTGGTCGTGCTCGGGGTAGCCCTCGCAGCCCGCGTCCAGCTCGAGGACGTTCATCCCCCACGCGCTCACGCCGAGCGCGGCCCGCGCGGGGCGGAAGCGGATCTTCGGGATGGCGTGCTCGCCCTGGTAGTGCGCGATCTCCGTCACGTTCTTGTGGTCGATGCCCATCGGTCACCTCGTCCGTCTCCGGTACCATGGGGCCTCGGACCGATGCTTGAACAAACGCGACCAACGGGGCACGGGCGCGCGCGCGGCCTCGTCTCGAGCCGCACGAGCGGGAGCCGCGTGGACGCGCGCACCTACGCGCCCTCGCCCGATCTCGCCCACGTCGTCGCCGCGCTGTGGATGAGCCGCTGGGACCTCCGGGGGCAGGCGCCGCACGTCGTGGAGCTCCTGTCCGATCCGTCCGTCAACGTCGCCTTCGAGGCGGGTCGCGGCCGCGTCGTCGGCGTCCACACGACGCTCTGGCGGCGCGAGCTCTCGGGCGCGAGCCTCGTGCGGGCGGTCAAGCTCCGCCCCGGCGCCGCGCGCGCCGTCCTCGGCGCGCCCGCGCACCGCTTCACCGATCGCTCGACGCCGGCGGGCCGCGTGCTCGGGCGCGGCGTCCAGGCGGCGGCGAGGGCGATCCTCGCGCCGTCGCGCGACGACGACGGGCTCGAGGCGCTCCAGGACCTCCTGCGCGCGCGCGTCCCCGCCGTCCTCGACGCCAAGGCCTCGCTCGCCGTCGCCCTCGTCGACGAGGTGGCCTCGAGCCCGGAGCTCACCTCCGTCGCCGGCCTCGCCAAGCGCGCCGGCCTCTCGACGCGACCGCTCGAGCGCCTCTTCCGCGACGAGGTGGGCGCGTCCCCGAAGTGGGTCATCCGCCGCGCGCGCCTGCAGGAGGCGGCGCTCTCGCTCGAGCGCGGCGATCGCGGCTCGCTCGCCGAGCTCGCGGCGCGCCTCGGCTACGCCGACCACGCGCACCTCACCCGCGACTTCAAGGCGGCGACGGGCAAGTCGCCGTCGGCGTTCACGCGCAGCGTCCGCTGAGCCGCTCGCGCGTTACATGCATCATGCATGCAAGCGGAATCGGTCGCGCCGCCGACCGATTTCGCCGCCGTGCCAACGCCGCCGATGCATCAGCCCTGCCAACCGCCCGTTGCATCGCGCTTGCCAACCTCGCGCGAATCACTGCGAAAAATCGGTCGCGGCGCGTGTCCGATTTCCATGCAGACCGCACGGAGCGATCCCACCTTCACTCCCCATCAGGAGGGTGTCACCGTGTCTCGTTTCAAGCTCACTCGCGCCGCCAAGGGTTTCATCGCCGCCGTCATCGTCGGCACCACCGGTCTGTGCGTGGGGCTCAACCCCGGCTTGCTCGGCAAGCTCGCGCCCAAGGCCTCCACGTCTCAGACGTCCAACGTCCCGAGCGTCGCCTCGCTCCCTGGCGAGGGCGGCGGCTTCCCCGCCGTCGACGGGGCGCCCGGCTGCGCCGAGCTCCCCGAGGTGCGCTTCTACCACTGGGCGTGGAACGCCCAGATGGGCCTCATGCACGCCACCGGCGGCAAGCAGGCCACGAAGGGCAGCGCCATGTGCGCTCACGGCGTGAACCTCAAGCTCGTGCGCGAGGACAACACCGATCAGATGCAGAACCTCATGGTGGGCTTCGGCGAGCGCCTGAAGAAGGGCGAGTCGAACCCCAAGGAGGGCGCGCATTTCGTCGCCATCATGGGCGACGGCTCGGCCGTGTTCATGAAGGGCTTGAACGACAAGCTCGGCAAGCTCGGCCCGGACTACGAAGCGGTCGTGATCGGCTCCGCCGGTTACAGCCGCGGCGAGGACAAATTCATGGGCCCGCCCGCCTGGCGGGACAACCCGCAGAAGGCCCGCGGCGGTCTCGTCGCCGGCGTCCTCCGCGACGGCGACTGGAACATCGCGATGAAGTGGCTGGCCGACAACAAGATCCCCAACAACCCTGACGAGTCGAAGTACGACCCGGACGCCCTCAACTGGGTGAACGCGTCGGACTACGTCGACGCGGGGCAGAAGTACGTCAGCGGCTTCTGCACCGATCTCGTCAACGTGAGGTCGGGGAAGAAGGAGAAGCGCTGCGTGGACGGCGTGGTCACCTGGACCCCCGGCGACGTCACCGTCGCCGAGAACAAGGGCGGCCTCGTCTCCATCGTCTCGACGAAGGAGTACCGGTCCCAGATGCCCAACGTGATCATCGGCAACAAGAAGTGGATGAGCGAGCACCGCACCCTCGTGGTGGGCATGCTCTCCGCCATCTTCGAGTCCGGCGACGCGATCAAGCAGGACGACGCGGCCCTCCGCCGCGCCGCCGCGGTCTCCGCGGTGGTGTACGGGGAGAAGGACGCGGCGTACTGGTACAAGTACTTCACCGTCCAGAAGGAGCGCGACAAGAAGGGCCTCGAGGTCGAGCTGGGTGGTTCCTCGGTGAACAACCTCGCCGACAACGAGCAGCTCTTCGGCCTCGCCCCCGGCTCGACCAACGCGTTCGCCGCCACGTACACCGTGTTCGGCAACGTGGTGAAGTCGCAGTACCCGGAGCTCCTGTCCACCTACTACCCCGTCGACCGCGTCCTCGACGTCTCGTACGTCAAGGACGCGGCGAAGACCGCGGCTCGCACGAGCCCGGACCTCGCCAAGTTCGGCGGTGACCAGAAGGTGAAGCAGGTCGTGAGCTCTCGCTCGTGGGACATCCAGTTCCAGACCGGCAGCGCGGCGTTCGACAAGGCGACCGCCGCCGAGCTGGACCAGCTCACGAGCGATCTCGTCATCGCGAGCGGCACGCTCGTCGAGATCCACGGGCACACCGACGCGCTCGGCAACGCCGACGCGAACATGCGCCTGTCGGAGGAGCGTGCCTTCGCGGTGAAGAAGTACCTGGAGGCGCGCGCGCCCTCCTCCTTCCCGGAGGGGCGCGTCAAGGTGGTCGCGCACGGTCAGACCGAGCCGGTGTCGTCCAACGCCACTGCCGAGGGCCGCGCGAAGAACAGGCGCGTCGTGATCGTGACGGGCACCACCGGTAGCTGACACCCGCCTGGGTGCCCGTCGGCCCGAGGCCCCCCTGCGCGATGGTCGCGCGGGGGGGCCGAGGGGATTCGTGCATCCTGCAAGTGAAGGCACCATGGTCTCCGCCGTCGTCCCGTTCGATGCCAAGCGGATCCCCCGCGCCCACACGCTCGCCTTCGCGGCCGCGTGGATCGTCCTCGCGGTGGTCGCCTGGGCGCTCGCGCCGGTGCGCACGCTCCCCGGCCCGTCCGAGGTCCTCGGCGCGCTCTCTCGCCTGTGGTGGGAGGGCGGCCTCGGCCCCGAGCTCTTCCAGACCGTCCGGCTCATCGCCGAGGCCACGCTCGTGTCGGCGGCGCTGTCGCTCGGCGTCGCGTGGTCGGTGACGGTCCCCGCCCTCCGACCGCTCGTCCGCGGCCTCTCGAAGCTCCGCTTCCTCGGCCTCACCGGCCTCGTGTTCCCGTTCACGCTCGCCTTCGGCGGCGGTCACGGGCTCAAGGTCGCCCTCCTCGTCTTCGGCATGTCGACGTTCCTCGTCACCCAGGTGGCGCGCATCGTCGACGAGATCCCCCGCGCCGAGCTCGACCTCATGCGCGTGCTCGGCGCGAGCCGCGCCCGCACCATGTGGGAGGTCGTCGTGCGGGGCACGCTCGACAAGACCCTCGACGCCGTCCGCCAGAACGTCGCCATGGGCTGGTCGATGATCACGATGGTCGAGGGCATCAGCCGGGCCGAAGGCGGCCTCGGCGCGATGCTCCTCAACCAGAACAAGCATTTCAAGCTCGCCGAGGTCTACGCGATCCTCGCGGTCGTCCTCGCGGTGGGCCTCCTGATCGATCTCGGCATGGGCGCGCTCGAGGCCGCCCTGTGCCCCCACACCCGCCTCACTCGGTCCCAGTCATGAACGCCCCCATCGTCCTCTCGGCCAAGGACGTCCACGTGTCTCGCTCGGGGACCGCCGTCCTCGGCGGCGTCTCGTTCGACATCGTCGACCGCACCCGCGAGGGCGCGGTCACGGGCCAGGTGGTGTGCATCCTCGGGCCGAGCGGGGTGGGCAAGACCACGCTCCTGCGCGTCCTCGCGGGGCTCGACGCTCCCGACGCCGGCGCCGTCACCGGCGTCGCGGGCGCCCCGCTCGTCGCCGGCGACGTCGGGCTCGTCTTCCAGGACTACCCGCTCATCGCGCACCGCACCGTGCGCGACAACGTGGTGCTCGCGGGCACCCTCCGCGGGCTCTCGGGCCCGAAGCTCGAGGCGCGCGCCGACGAGCTCCTGGCGCGGGTCGGCCTCGTCGCCCAGGCGAGCCTCTTCCCCGCCCAGCTCTCGGGCGGGCAGCGCCAGCGCGCGGCCATCGCGCAGCAGCTCGTCGTCCCCCGGAGGCTCCTCCTCCTCGACGAGCCCTTCAGCGGGCTCGATCCGGCGGCCCTCGCGGGCATCAGCGAGCTCGTCGTCGCCGTCGCCAACGAGCACGATCTGAACACGGTCGTGATCGTCACCCACGACGTCCGCGCGGCCCTGCGCGTGAGCGACACCGTGATTATCTTGGGTCGAGGCGCGAAGGGAGGCGGCGCGCGCGTCATCGAGACCATCGACCTCTGCGCCCGGGGCATCGCCTGGGGCGAGGGCGACGACGCCGCGCGCGCGCGCATCGAGCGCGAGATCACCGAGAGACTGACGTCATGAAGACCCAAGCCAAGAAGAACGGCCCGCCGTACGCGCGGTACGCGTTCGTCAACCCGTACAACCTCTCGCTCGTCGCGGGAGCGGTCGCGGCCACCGCGGTCACGGGTCACCTCGGGCTCGGCCTCTGCGCCGCGGCCGCCGAGGCCACCTGGCTCTTGCTCGCCCCGGAGTCGAAGCTCTTGCAGCGGCTCTGGTTCGACAAGAAGTGGGAGGCCGAGCGCGCCGAGAGCGACGCGCGTCTCGTCGAGGCGAAGATCGCGCGGCTCCTGCCGCTCGATCAGCCTCGCGTGGCCTCGCTCCTCGCGTGGAAGGAGCGCATCGGCGCGCTCGCGCGCGAGAACCCCTCGTTCGCGGGCGAGCTGGTCCAGGCCGAGCTCGGCAAGCTCGACGCGCTCGTCTCCGGCTTCCTCGATCTCGGCGCCACCGTGGCCCGGTGCGAGGCCCACCTCGGGAGCTTCGACTTCGAGCGGATGAACGGATCGTATGCAACCTACAAGCGCGCGCTCGAGACCCTCCCCGCGGGTGACCCGCGGCGGGACGTCGCCGAGCGCAACGTCGCCGTCTACGAGCAGCGCCGGCGCCGCTTCGAGGACCTCCTCCGGACCTCGCAGACGGCTCGCGGCCAGATGGAGCTGATCGAGAACAGCTTCCGGCTGCTCGCCGACGAGATCGTGACGATGGGCCACGCCGCCGATCTCGGCGGCCGGCTCGACGAGCTTCGCATCGCCGTCGATGCGATCAAGGAGACCGCCGAGGTGTACGAGGCGGCCGAATCGGAAGTGGAGGAGAGGAAGGTAGCGTCATGGTGAAGAAGGGTCTGGGCGACAAGGTCATCGGCTGGTTCATCGTCCGCGAGGACGACGGCGCCGTCGCCTCGACGGCCGAGCCCGAGGCCTCGGCCGCGGACGAGGCCGTGGACGTCGAGGTGCCGGGCGGGAGCGCCCCTCCGGCGCCGGCGCCCGCTCGGCTCACCGGAGCGCCGCTCGTCCCCCCGGGCAAGGCCCACGACACGGCCACGTTCCGCGGCGTGTATCGCGCCGCGGGCGTCGCCGACGAGGCGTACGACCGCGTGGAGAAGGCCCTCGCCCTCGTGGCGTCACTCCCCGAGAGCACGCCGGTCGAGGTGCGGCGCACCATCGTCGAGGCCTCGCTCAAGGCGTTCGGGGTGCCGGTCGACGGCATCCTCGACGCGGCGAGCGCGGAGCTCGGCGCGCTCGACGCCTACGTGGCGGAGGGCGACAAGCGCACGCGCGAGATCGAGCTCGACGCGAAGGCGCGCGTCGAGCGGCTCACCCGCGAGATCGCCGAGATCCAGCGCCTGGTCGAGCTGCAGCGCGCCACCCACGGCGAGCTCGTCCGCGCCACCGCGAACGAGCGCGACCGCGTCGGCCACGTCTTCGACTTCTTCGGGCGCGACGCCGAGCCCCTCGCCGCGGGAGACAAGAAGCTCCGGCTGGTGCGGTGAGGCGGCGTCGACGCGCCGCGGGGAGAGCCCGCGGCGCGGGCGACGTGCCACGCGTGTGCCAACCACGACGCGCGCACCCTCCCCCGAGGCCGCGGCGCAACCGTTTTCCTCTGCGGATCGGCGGGAGGCATGGCACATGCTGTGAGGATCGAGTGGAGGGCCTCATTCATGCGCCGAAAGACCGGGTTCGCCGTCGCGTTCGCCCACATCGCCGCTGCCGCCATCGCCTGTGGAGGCTCCACCAGCACCGAGGGCGCGTCGTCGTCCTCGGGCGGGTCCTCCTCCGGCGGGACGACCGCGTGCGGCGAGGCCAAGATCCTCGACGGGCTCTCGCCGGCGGCTCCGTTCGACTACCTCGCGCTCGTCCACGAGGAGCTGACGCAAGGCTACGCGCCCGCGGACGCCGGGGTCGACTCGGCGGACGGAGGCCCGGTCCGCGACCTGGTGGTGCAGAGCCACAATGTGATCAAGTCCGAGGAGTTCGGGACGTTGTGCAAGACGGCGACGAGCGCCGCCTGCGCCAAGGCAGCGCAAGAGCTCCGCGTCGTCCCGGTACCCGCTCCGGGCTCGGCGAACGACTGCGTCCCAAACCGGTCGACGGCGCCGAGCTGCAGGGCGCGCTACGTCATGACGACGCACCGCGACGACGTGAAGGCCCTGAAGACCCCCGCTGAGTTGTCTGCCTTCCTGGGCCCCATCGACACGCCCGACGAGGCCTGGCTGATGGCGCGGCTCACCCACAGCGCCCCTGTCTGCAGCGCCAGGTACTCCGACAAAGTGCCAACGGCGACCAAGACGTCGGATGGCTACGAGCTCACCTACCTCGAGCAGGGCGAGTGCAGCCCCCTCTTCGAGATCAAGCTTCGGGTGTACGCCGACGGCCGCGTGGAGGAGCTGTCGCGCACCCAGCTCGAGAACGCGCCGTGCGCGATCGGAAGGCGCCCCGACGGCCTGTGCGACGACGGGGACGCCCCCGGCGACGGCCGCGACGAGACCGCAGGCCAGCTCTTCGCGCGCGCCGCGAGGCTCGAGGACGCGAGCGTCCGCGCCTTCGTCGTCCTCGCGCGGGAGCTCGGCGAAAACGGCGCCCCCGCGAGCCTCGGGCGCCGCGCCCGTCGCTCGGCGCGCGACGAGGTGCGCCACGCGCGCGCGACCGCTCGCCTCGCGAAGAAGCTCGGGGGTCGACCGGTGCGCGCCCGCGTCGAGCCGGCGCGCCGCCGCGGCCTCTTCGGCATCGCGCTCGAGAACGCGGTCGAGGGGTGCGTCCGCGAGACGTACGGCGCGCTGCTCGCCGCCTACCAGGCCCGGGCGTCGACGCACGCCGACGTGCGTCGCGAGCTCGCGCGCATCGCGGCCGACGAGGCGCGCCACGCCGAGCTCTCGTGGGACGTGCACCGCTGGATCATGACCCGCCTCGACGAGCGCGAGCGCGCCGAGATCGGCCGCGCGATGCGCGCCGCGATCGCCGACCTGCGCCGTGAGCTCCACGTGGAGCCCAGCGACGACGTGATCGCGATCGCGGGCTTCCCCCGCGCCGAGACCGCGCTCGGCCTCTTCGACGCGCTCGAGGAGCACACCTGGGGTCGCGCCGACGCCCGCCCGCACGCCGCCACCTGACCCGCGCGCCCGCCCCCGAGTTGCTTGGCTAGCCAACCAATCTCGAGGGCGGCGCCCCGCGGCGTTGCCTCGCGACTACTGGAGCGTCGACCAGCCGAGGCCGTCGAGCTTCGCCGCCGAGGTCGCGTCCTTCGGCGTCACCACCGCGGTGTCGCCGCGCGGGCACGAGCACGCCATGCACACGATCACCGGCTCCGTCCTCTGGAGGAAGCCCGCCGCGGTGACGTCCGCGCCTTGCCCGTCGAGCCACGTCGCGAGCTTCTGCTCCTCGTCCGCGGCGCCGGGCTTGCCGGCCTCCCACGGGTTCGTGCCGCACTGCTTCGGCCCCGTCGCGCGGGCGCCGCTCAGCTCCGCGAACTTGTAGGTCGCGACGAGCTTCGCCGCGTCCGCCGACGACTTGGTCTTCACGACGAGGGTGTCGCCGCGCGGGCACGAGCACGCCATGCAGACCATGCGCGCCGGGGTCCACTCGAGGAGGCCGACCTGCTCCAGCTCCACGCCCTGCGCGCGGAAGAAGTTGTCGATCTCGCCGAGCTCGCCCGAGAGGATCGACGGCTCCTTGCCCGCCGCCGGCTTCGCGCCCGCCCACGGGTTCGTGCCGCACTGCTTCGGGGCGATCGTGAGCCAGGTCGACGTCTTCGGCGCGGGCGCCCCGTCGTAGCTGTACTTGGTGACGCCGTCCTCCTGCACGATGATGCGCGCGGGGACGATGTCCTTGCACGTGCGCGTGCGGTGGTCGGTGACGGTGATCGTGTGACGCTTGCCGTCCGCGCGGCGCGAGCCGGTGTAGATCTTCGAGCCGCACGACGTGCCGGAGAGCTTGAGCCGGTACGCGCGCTGGTTCGGGAACACGGCGATCTTGCAGTTGCCGCTCACGGCCTCGACGAGCCGCGCGTGCGCGCCCTTGTCGTTGTCGAGCGAGAGCACGGTGTGGATGTCGCAGAACGCGCTCGGGGTGACGCGCGCCTCGGTGTAGAGCTTCCACTCGCCGGGCGCGACCGTCGTCTTCAGCGCCTCTTCCGCGGACACACCCTCGTCCTCCACGTCGTCGTCACCGGCGTCCGCTGCGCATCCGACGACCGCGAGCGACGAGAGGAGACCGAGAGCGAGGAGCGACTTGATCGAGAGCGTTGCCATGGTGAAGACCCCTTTGGTGCCGCGACGCGCGGCGTGGCGAAGTGTTTGACGCGCAGCGTTGTAGGTGCGCAGGTGCTGATGTGGCACCATGTAGGGGTCCGGTCAAGGCGCAAGGGCCTTAGACCAAAGATATTCAATTATTCCATATGCTTATGGTTGCTTAGCGGTGCGGGCGCGGCCGCGTCGGGGAGCGCGTCCGAAGGGGCATGCTAGACGTAGCTGTCGTATCTGCACCTCGAGGTCTCTCCTTGCGCTACCCGTTCTTCGTCCTCGGTTTTGGGGTCCTGGCCACCTTCCTCGCGTGCGGCGGCGGGGATGACGCGGGTGGAGACCCCGGCGGCGCCGCGAGCTCGTCGGGCGCGTCGGGCAGCTCCTCCAGCGGGGGCGGCGGCGGCTCGAGCTCCGGCGGCTCGTCGTCGTCGAGCGGCAACCCGAGCAAGGGGTGCGGCCAAGCCGGCGCCCCCACGGGCTTTCAGGCGAACCTCGGCGTGACGGCGGCGGGCGCGAACCGCACGTATTCGATCGCCGTGCCCGCGACCTACGATCCGGCGCGGCGCTACCCGGTCGTGTTCGCGTTCCACGGAGACGGCGGCGACGGCGCGAGCGCGCGCAACGCGTTCAAATTCGAGACCGCCCACGGCGGCGACGCGATCTTCGTGTACCCGAACGGCACCGGCAAGACGTGGGACCTCGACACGTTCGCCGCCGACAAGAACAAAGACGTCCAGCTCGTGCAGGCGCTCATCGACTCGGTCAAGACCCAGTACTGCGTCGACGAGGCCAAGGTCTACGCAGCGGGGTTCAGCCGCGGCGGCTTCTTCGCGAACCACGTCGGCTGCCAGCTCGGCGGCACCGTGCGCGCGGTCGCGTCCCACGGCGGCGGCGGCCCCTACGGCGGCAACAACGACTACGACGACAACGGCAACCTCAAGTGCCCGGGGCAGCCCATCGCCGCGCTCATCGTCATCGGCGCGAACGACGGCCTCCTACCCGACTCGAAGTCCTCGCGCGATTTCTGGCGCGTGAAGAACACGTGCAAGGCGTCCACGGACCCCGCCACCCCGAGCCCGTGCGTCACCCACCAGGGCTGCGCCAAGCCGCTCGAGTACTGTCAGATCGCGGGGATGGGGCACCAGGTCTGGGCCGAGGGGAGCGAGACCACCTGGTCGTTCTTCATGGCCCAATGAAGTGAGTCGAGCGCGCCCGTCGGGGTTGAGTCCGGCGCGCAACGTGCGATGCTCTGTCCATGCTGATCGTCTACGGCCACCGGATGTACGGCCGCATCGAGGAGTGCGCCGGCTCGTTCATCGGTACCCAGTTCGTCCACATCTGGTTCTTGCCGCTCATCCCCACCGGCTCGAGCCTGGTGCTCGGCACCAACCCCGACGGGAGCTTCCGGGGTATCCCCATCGGGATGTCCGGGCGAAGCGTGCTCGCGGGCTACATGCGCGTGTGGGGGCCGATCACGCTCCTCCTCTCGCTGGGCGGGCTCGCGGTGAACCTCGCCGACGCGTCCGACCTCGCCGAGGGCATCGCCACCGTCCTCGTCTTCGGCTTCGCCGTCGCCCTCACCCTCGGGGCCTGCATCCTCGGCTGGGGCATCCTCGGCCGCCTCTCGCGCGACGAGAAGCAGCGGCGCGCGATCTTCGCCCACTACACCGGCTACCACGTCGACCCGACCGAGATGCGCGACGCGCGGCACGCCATCCGTGACCACCTCCTCGGCCAGATCGTGGCGCGGGCTCAAGGAATGGCGGGCATGGGCTACCGGCTCCCGGCCGACCCGGTCAACCACTGGCCGACCCTCGCCATGGATCCCTCGGTCGGTGATCCCGAGCTCCTGGGCGCGGCCTACACGCTCGCGCGCGTCGACGCGTCGCTCGCCCAGGGCCAATACAAGCAGTACATGGAGACGACGCAGGTGGCGCTCTGGGAGCGCCTCCGGCGCATGCCCGGCCCCTGGGTCGCGGCGGCTTGAGCCACATCATGCATTCTACATCGACATGGGCTCGCGTCGCATGCGTCGCCGCGGCCGTCGGCGGCGTCGCGCTCGCGCCCGCCCTGGCGCGCGCCGACTCGCCGCCGATGCCCCCGTGCCCGCCGGGGTGGAACCAGGTCGGCGCCTACACGTGCGTCAAACCCTTCGAGTGCCCCGAGGGCTGGCAGCTCGCCGCGGGCCCCAAGTGCGTCCCCTGGGTGTGCAAGGCCGACAAGGACTGCAGCTGGAAGGGCACGCAGCCCTGCGTCGACGCCCGCGTCTGCGAAGACGCGAGCGGCGCCGCGGTGCGCGTCTGCGAGGGCGACAAGTGCCCCGACGGGCTCACGTGCAAGGCGAGCAAGCTCTGCGCGAACGGCCGCGGCCTCGGCGACACGCCGAAGTTCGGGAACTGGAGCGGGCCTCCCGCCGGCTCGACGAGCGCCGCGCGGCCGCAGGCGTCCGCGACGTCCACTGGGACGTCCTCGAGGCCCGCGCCGAGCGGGTCGTCCGGCGCTCCCACGTCCGCCGCGCCCGCCAAGAAGGGCGGGTGCGCGGCTCAGGGCGGCGCGTCGTCCCCCGCGGGAGCGCTCGCGCTCCTCGGCGCTGCCGGCCTCGCCCTCGTCGCGCGGCGAAGGCGCTGAGCGGGCCGCTCACCGGCCGCAGAGCTGCTCCAAGGTCTGGGTCTGTGGGAGCAGGGCGTCGCAGTCGGTCGGGACCGGCCGCGGCGGCGCGGTGCTCTCCTCGACTCGGACCGACTCGGCCTCGACCTGCGACGCCAGCGTGAGGCCGTCGCAGTCGACGCCCGTGAAGTCGAGCCTCGGCTGGAGCGGGACGTCGAGGTTGCGGCAGATCGAGTCGCGAAACTGCGTGTAGGCTCCAGGCACCTGACAGAGCGGCACGCCGCTCAGCTTGATGTTGACGAGCGACCTCAGCGCGCTCACCACCGGCGCTCGCCCAGCGATCGTGCCCTTGAGGGTGTATCCGCGGTTGTCCGGGCGCGGCGCCAGGGTGCCCACGAGGTGCGGCGCGGACATCTCGATGATCCCCGCCCCCACCGCCAGCGGCGCGGTGGTCTGCCCGCCGGGGACGACCAGCACGCCGTCGACGACGTAGCCGTCGGCCACGCGCCTCGGGGCGACGCTGCCGCCGCCCGCGATGACCTCGGCCTGGGGAGCGGCCCAGGAGTCACAACCGTCCCAGAGCGGCGGATGCGGCAGCGGCCCGCCGTCCGGATCGAGGCCCGCGTCGATGTCCCTCGGGCCGCTGCACCCCTCGGTGGAGAAGAGGCCAGGCGACGAGACGAAGCCGACGGTGACGCTGCGATCGTTCGCGCGGCCGTTGTACTTGGAGACCCAGAGGAGGATCCCCAACCGGCCGTCGTTGATGAGGCCGTCGAGCCCGGAGAGCGTGTCGAGATCGTAGCTGGAGTAGGGCTCGAGCATCTTCGCGGCGGCGTTGTCGACGCCGCCGATCCCGTCGCACACCGTGACGATCGCGAACTTGGAGCGGCACGCCTCGCCGCCGTCGAACGCCGTCACTCCGCCGTCGGGGTCGAAGCACGTGCACGAATGGTCGAGATCGAACCCGTAGTAGCGGCCCCCGGCGTCGGGCTTGGGCGCGAACGCGACGCGGCGGACCGCGAGCCAGAACGGCGGGAGCTCGGTGGCGGGGTCGTCGTCCTGTTGCGGCTCCTTGGGGATGCGAACGTGCGGGCAGGTGTCGACCGGCGGCGCGCCCGCGTCCGTCGACGCCTCGGCTCGCTCGACTCCGGGCTCGCCCGTCGGCCGCTCGAGGCCGATGATCGCCTGGCAGGCCACGGCGAAGCCGGTGAGGAGGGCCGCGAGGGCCGAGACCCGGAGGACGAGCGACCGGTGCGACACGTCAGAACTCCTGCTCGAGCGTGACGCCGCCGAGGGCGACGCGGACGGTCCGCGCCCCGGCAGTCTGCACCCGCGGCGCGGTGAGGACGATCACCGCACCGACGACGACCGTGGCGACGCCGACCCCGACCGCCACGTTGGCGACGTTCGCGTAGGTGTTGGCGACCGCATACTCCGACCGCGCCGCCTCGAGCTTCGGGTTCGGCGAGCCGTCGGGGAGCCTCTCCGGGCAGGGCGCCGCGCAGCGCGTCGCGGGTGTCTTCGTGATCGAGAGGACACCCATCGTCGCGCCGAGCCCGATCGACGCGAGCCCAGCCCCGCCGACCACGAAGCCGAGGGTCCGGCGTGCGCGGTTCGCGGACACGGCCTCGGCGAGCCCGGGGTCGGCGACCGGCCCCGTCGGGGGCGGGGGCTTCGCCACCTGGCGAGCGAGCCGGGGGATCTCCACCGCCGTCTGCCTCCCCTCGTCGTCGACTCGGACGTGCGTCTCCCAAGGCTGATGCGACGGCGCCGCGGCCGACACGCGGCGGGTCCCCGGATCGACGACGACGCCGACCTCCCACAGCGACGGCTGGGCGACCACGTCGTCGACCTTGATCTCGAGCCCATCGACGCGCGCCCCCTCGGGGACGACGATGCGCACCCGCGACAGACGCGGGAAGAGCGCCTCGGCCCGCGCGTGGGCGACGCGCGCGCGATCTTCCTGCACCGGGACCGCTCGGAGCGCGCGATCTTCGACCGCGCGGAACTCGCCCCACGCGGAGCCCACCTTGCCGACCTCCTCGTGGCAGCTCGCGAGGTTGATCAGGGTCCCGATCGTGTCCTCGAGGCGGAGGCTGTCCTCGAAGTACTTGCATGCTGCAGGGAACTCGCGCCTCGCCATCGCCGCCTTGCCGAGCTGGAAGAGCGTCTCCGCGTTCGCGCGGTCGTCCGCGCGCGCGACGCCCGGCGCCAGGGCCGCCAGCGCCGAGAGCAGCGCCACGCGCCGCACGTTCGTCATCCTCGCCATCGCCATGCAGGATAGTCGATCAATATCGGTTCCCGAACGGGTCCGTCGTCGGCGGGGGGGCGGCGACGGGCGCGCTCGGCGCGGCGACCGCCGCCGGCGCCGAGGCGCTCGCGACCGGACCGACGGAGCGCGGCTGCCGACCGCGGACCGGGCCTTGCGGCGCGATCACCGGCGGAGAGGCGACGGCCGACTCGCGCGGCGACGCGGTGGGAGGCGGCTGCGCCGGCGTCGCCTCGACCTTCACGGTCGGCGCCGGCGCGGTCGGCCCGAGATCGGTCACGGCGCTCTCCGCCGGAGGAGGAGCGTCCGCGAGCGCCGCGCGCCTCTTCTGGAGCGCCATGACTCCGCCGCCCAACAGCAAGAGCGCGACGGCGACCGCTCCCACGAGCCCTCCGATCCAGAGGACGCTGCCCCGGCGCACGCGGCGATCGGTGGTGACGACGGCGCGCTCCGTGGCCGAGAACGCCGCGGGCACGCTGGGCTGGCTCGGCAGCGGGGCGGGGACGGCGGAGGACCGCGGGCGACTCTCGATGCGGGCCACCGCGTCGGCCGTCGCCGCGCCGAGCGAGCTCGCGAACGGGCGCAGCGCCGCAGCGAGCTCGGCGATGCTCTGGAAGCGGCGCGTCCGGTCCTTCTCGAGGCAGCGGTAGATCACGGCGTCGAGCTCCCAGGGCACCTCGGGCCGGAACGTCGACGCCATCTGCGGGAGATCCGCGGAGATGGCGGCGAGCAACGCCGCCGTCGTCTCGCCGACGAAGGGCGCGCGCGCGGTGAGGAGCTCGAAGAGCACGACCCCGAGCGACCAGATGTCGCTGCGCAGATCGACGTGCTTGGCGCTGCGGATCTGCTCGGGCGACATGTACATCGGCGAGCCGAACACCGACCGCGTGTCGGTGAGGCTCGGGCTCGCCGCGTCGCTCCCCTCGAGCGACTTGGAGATGCCGAAGTCGAGGACCTTCACCACCGGCGTGCCGTCGGTCCGGGTGGTGCAGAGGAGGTTCGACGGCTTGACGTCGCGGTGCACGATGCCGAGCGAGTGCGCCTCGGCCAGGGCGGCGCCCGCCTGGAGCACGAAGTCAACCGCCTCGGCGATCGGGAGCGGGCCCGCCCGGCGGAGACGAGCCGCGAGGTCCTCGCCCTCGAGGTACTCCATCAGGATGTACGGCGGGGTCGACTCGTCACCGCGGCTCGCGTCGAGGACGCGGACCACGTGATCGCTCTTGAGGCGCGCCGTGGCGCGGGCCTCGCGCACGAAGCGCTCGACCGTCTCGGCGTCCTGTCCGTTGGCGGAGAGCATCTTGATCGCCACGAGCTCGCCGATCTCCAGGTGGCGCGCTGCGACGACGTAGCCCATGCCGCCCACCCCGAGGACGCGCTCGAGCCGGTACTTCCCGAGCACCACATCGCCGACCCCGAAGCTGCGCGGCTTGGTCGTGGCACCCACTACCTGTCGATGTTAGCGAGCGCCCTCCTCGGGCACCACTGGTGCCGTGTGGTAGGTGGATCTCCGACCCCGGGGCTCGAGCGGCCGAGGCCTTGGGAGCGGGCTGAACGCGCCCTGCACGCGCTCCGCGCGCCTCCACACGTCCGGCCAGAGCTCGAGGAGCGCGCCGAAGCGCCGCACGGCCTCGCCGACGCACAGACCGGACGCGGTGTCGGCGACGGGCGCGGGGCGGTCGAGCTCGTCGGCGAGCGCGAGCGCGAGCTCCCGGACCGCCGACGGCCGCGCGCCACGCCAGCTCCGCCGGAGCCACCCGGCGCGCGCCGCTCGCTGTGCGTTCCACGCCTCCCACACCGGCGCCGGACGGGCCTGGAGCGCGCGGCCGAGGGACCGCAGCGACGACGCCGGGTCCTCGCGCGAGGCCGAGGAGGACGCGTCGGCGAGCGCGAGCTCCAAGAGGTCCGCGAGGCGAGGCGCGCGCGCGAGATCGAAGAAGCTCGCGAGCGGGCGCGGGCGCCCCTGACCCAGGCGATGGGCGACCGCGACGGGGACGTGCGCGAGCGCGACCCGCGGATGCAAGAACCTCGTCGTCGTCACGAAGAGCCCGTCCTCGTTGCGACCCGCCGGGACCATCGGCGGGAGCATTCGTCGGGCGTCGGCGCCGAAGCAGCCCATCATCCCGAACGGATGCGTCGATACTTGCGTGTTGCATGCAAGTCGCGCCATCGCCCCCCCGCGCACGACCTCGTCGAAGCCGCCGGCCTCGAGCGCGACGCGTGACGCGCCGTCGACGAACGCGAGCGCGCCCAGGCTGCCGATCCCCAGATCGCCGACGACGCCGGTGAACGTGAGCCCGATCGTGACGTCGCCGGGGGCGCCGGGCACGAAGCGGTGCGCGGGCGCTCCGAGGAGCGGGGCGTGGACGGACCAAGCGTCGGCCTCGGTGCGCACCACCGCGCCGGCGGGCGCGATCTCGATCGGCTGCGGATCGCCCACCGGCTTCGACGCGCCGGGGGCGCGCCGGCGAAAGAACAGGCTCGGCGAGTCGTCGTCGATCGACACGAACGGCCGGCCCGCGGACAGGAGGGCGATCACGTTCCGGGTCGCCCCCACCCAGGTCGTGGCGCGCTCCTCGGGGGGCAGGAGCGCCCACCCGAGGACCTCGCGCTCCTCGGCGCTCTCGCCGAGGAGCGCGACGAGGCGCGCTCGCTCGGCGCGCCCGACGTGAACGGCCGCCGCCCCCTCGCACGCCCGCCTCGTCGCGAGCTCGTCGCTCGAGTCGTCGACGACGGTGATCGGCGCTCGAGCCGCGCTGCGTTCCATCGCGACGCGATGGCTGCGAAGGGCGTAGGCGAGGGCGAGCGGGCGGTCGCGCGTGGGGACGAACAGCATGGTGTTCAGCTCCCGCAGTTGCCGCGATCGGTGCAGGTGAAGCCCGACAGGCAGTCCCAGTCGTTCTGGCAGCCCATGCCGCCCGAGACGCTTCCGCCGCCGCCGCCGCCGCCACCGCCGCCGCCGCCACCCGGCTTGCTCACGCACGCGAAGATGGGCAGCGGCGCGATCACGGGCGACACCGAGACCGGGACGCACATCTGCGTGGCGGTGCACCGCCCGTTGCACCCGTTGAGGTAGTTCCACGCCCAGGTCCCCAGCGCGGCGAGGCACGCCGCGGTCACCTGGATGTTGGGGCTGCCTCCGATCGTGATCTTGGTGTCGAGACACGTGTCCATCGAGATCGAGGAGCCCGACGGCGCCGAGAACGCGGGAGGCGGGCCGCTGCCCGCCGGATCGCCCGCGCACTCGTAGCACTCGTCCCAGTAGTCCTGCAGCTTCACGCCGCTCGTCTTCGTCGGCGCGGCGGCCTCGGCGCGCTGGAGATCGGCGACGAGGGCGGCGAGGAAGTCTTCGACGCCGGAGCCGACCGGGAAGCTCGCCATCGGCGCGTCGGACGAGTAGTTCAGCTCGACGCGGCTCTTGCCGTGCGACGCGCGGAAGCGCGCCGACACCAGCTTGCCGTTCGCGTCGTGCTGAGGCGCGATCTCGAAGGTGCCGCGCTCCTCCTTCTTCGCGTCGACACCTCGCGCGACGAAGACCCCGCTGCTCGCCGGCGACACCTCCCACCTCGCGACCCCGAGCCTCTTGTAGGTGGCCTTGCTGGCGCGGACGATCGTGAGCGGCTGGGCAGCGCTCGTCGAGACCTCCTCGGCCGGCGCCGCGGCGCACCCCACCGCCGACGCAGCACCGAGCGAGACCGTGAGAGCGACACCCAATTTCGAGACCATGTTCATACGAAGACCTCCTCACTCGAGGGGCATTGCAGCCGTCGTGCCCGGCGAGTTTCCGTTCGGCGACGGGCACTTGCACGGCCTGCCCGGTGCGCGCCTTCACCTCGCGTGAAGGCGATCCGTGCACGTCGTGTGAAGGTCGCCGCGTCCCGCCGCCGCGGGCGGGCCGTCGACGCGCGGGGCACGTCGCTTGCTCCGCAGGCGGGCATGTACGCCGACGCTGCGCCCAACTCCGAGGCGGCCACCCTCGTCCGTCGCCCGCTCTACGTGCACTCTGCATGTTACCCCCGCGCGCTCCGCTCGCTGCGCGCGGAGCTCGACGCTCCTCACACTCACCGGGGCTGGTACCTCGCGCTCGCCGCGTCCCTCGCCGTGGCGGCGATCCCGTGGCTGCTGCTCTTCGCGCCGACGCGGGGCGACCTCGCGCGGCCGCGCGAGACGCCGGGCTACGACGGCGCTCCGCTGCGCGGGGCGCCGCGCCCGGCCGCCGACGAGACGGCGGGCGACGACGACGTCGCGACCGCGGGGCGCGCCGAGCCGCGACTCTCCCCGATGCCGCGCGCGAGCGCGAGCGCGCGGCGCCGCGAGCCCCCTCCCCCGGCCGCCGACGAGACGGCGGGCGCGCCGCTGCCGGACGTGGCCGACCTCCTCGAGGCCCCGCTCCGCCCGTGACGGATCCGCGCTCCCCGGTGGGATTCTTCGCTACGCTGTGGCCGATGGCGAGCGAGACCGAGACCCTGCGCCCGGTCCCCCTGAGCGGGCAGGTCGACCTGGCGATCACCACCCCCCGACGCCTCTTCCGCCGCGCGCTGCCCGAGGGCGAGCGCGTGGTCGTGGGCCGCGACGAGGGTGCTGCCGTCACCCTCGACGACCCCTCCGTGTCGCGCGCTCACGCCGCGTTCGTGCGCACGAAGCACGGCCTGTGGATCGAGGACACGGGGAGCCACAACGGCACGTGGGTGCACGGGCGCCGCCTGCACGCCGGGGAGCGCGCGCCGGTCGTCGCCGGCGCCGTCATCCAGATCGGCGCGTGCGCGCTCACCGCGCGGCCCCGGGGCGAGTCCCACGCGCCCGAGCTCGCGGTCGTTGCGGAGGACCCGCGCACCATCCAGGTGCTCGATCTCGTCGCGCGCGCGGCGCCGAGCGCGCTCCCGGTGTTGCTGCTCGGAGAGACGGGCACCGGCAAGGAGGTGCTCGCGCGCGCGGTGCACGAGCTGTCACCGCGCGCGAGCCGCGAGCTCGTCGCCGTGAACTGCGCCGCGATCCCCGACACGATGGTGGAGGCCGAGCTCTTCGGCTACGAGCGCGGCGCGTTCACCGGCGCGAGCGCCGCCAAGCCCGGGCTCTTCGAGCGGGCCGACGGCGGGACGCTCTTCCTCGACGAGATCGGGGAGCTGCCGCTGCCGGCGCAGGCCAAGCTCTTGCGCGCGCTCGAGACGGGCGAGGTCCAGCGGCTCGGCGCGCTCAAACCGACGAAGGTGGACGTGCGGGTCGTCACCGCCACCCACCGCGACCTGGCGGCGTGGGCGCGCGACGGTCGCTTCCGGAGCGATCTCCTGTTTCGCCTCAACGGCGTCAGCGTCTCGATCCCGGCGCTCCGCGATCGCCGCGCCGACGTCCTGCCGCTCGCGCGGCACTTCCTCGCGCTCGCCGCCGCTCGCCAGGGCGCGGCCGCGCCGTCGCTCGACGCGAGCGCCGAGGAGCGGCTCCTCGTCCACCCCTTCCCCGGCAACGTCCGCGAGCTGAAGATGGCGATGGAGCGCGCGATCGCCCTCGCGCGCAGCCCCGACGTGCTCACCGGCGGCGACCTCCTCCTCGACGAAGCGGAGCCCCGTCCGCGCGCGGAGCCGACCGGCAACGCCGAGCACGACGCGCTCCTCGACGCCCTCGCGCGCGCGCACGGCAACCAGACGGAGGCGGCGAAGATCCTCGGCGTCTCGCGGCGCACCGTCGTCAACCGGATCGAGAAGTACGGCGTCGGGCGGCCGCGCAAGGGCGGCGCGTGACGCTCACGCCTCCGCCGGCTTCGCCGGGCGGGGCCGGAAGAGGCGCGCGAGGCAGAGCTCGCCCGCGAAGCCGCCGAGGACGAGGAGCACGAAGACCCCGAACATGTATCCACCGTGGGATAGCCACGTCCACGAGGCCGGCACGGCGCCGCGCGGGATCGAGTGCGCGAGGTTGACGTTCTCCTTGGCCGGGGAGACGAACCTCGCGGCGAGGGTGAGCGCGCCGATCGTGACGAGCATGGGCAAGACGAGGCCGCGAGGGGCGCCCGTCTTGCGGAGCCCGAGGAGGCCCACCGCCGGGACGAAGACGTGAGTGAGCGGCGACGTCGGGAGGAAATCCCCGAGCAAGATCCCGATGATCCAGAAGGGCTCGCCGACGAGGAGCATGAGGACGCCCACCGCGAGGACGCGCGGGCGGTGCCACGCCAAGCCCGCGGCCACGTAGAGCACGGCGACGTTGCACGACCAGAGGAGGTTCGCGAGCGGCGCCTGGACGCCGATGTCGATCGCGTGGGCGAGCCACGCCACGAGGACCGCGATCGCCCACGCGCGGCCCGCGCGCACGGGCGACTTCACGCGTCACCTCGCACGAGCGCGTCGAGGCGCTGCGCGAGGACGCTCACCTTCCGCGCGTATTCCGGCGAGCCGACGGACTCGACGTCCCCACGGGCGACGCTCTCCATGCGGCTCGTGGCGCCGCCGAGGACGCGGCACGCGGCCGCGGTGGTGGGGAACAGCGTCTCGACGAACGGCGCGCGGGTCGGGTGCGCGCCGACGCCGACTCCGACGCGCCCCGACGCGAACCGCACCCACGCCGCCTCCCCCGTCTCGGCCACGCGCCACTGGTACACGCGGTCGGGGCTCCGCGCCGCGAGGCGGGCCGCGTCGGGATCGCCGCCCGGCCGAGCGAGCTCGGCGACACCGCGGGCGACGAAGCGCAGCACGAGGCGGGTGTAGAGCGCCGCCTCGTCGGGGGCGACGCGGCTCCGAGGATCGAGGATCCTGAGCCGCGCGAGGAGCCGGAGGGTGCGGGCGAGGAGGAGCGGAGAGCGCAGCGCCGAGGCGCGCGGCAGCGCCGGGCGACCGGCGAAGAAGTCGGCGAGCGCCCCCTCGGACCCGAAGACGAGCTGCACGTCGGCGGCGCCCGCTCCGCGCTCGACGCGCGCGGCCCCGCCGCCGACGACGAGCGTGGCCGCGGCCTCGCCCCCCGCGACGAGCGCCGAGAACGGCGGGCCCTCGCACGCGGCGCGCGCCCGCGCGTCGCCGCGCGCGAGCGGCTCGACGAGCGGCAGCAAGGCGCGCACGCACACGCGCGCCCGCAGGGCAGCGCGGTCAGCCATCGCCGCCCTCGTCGCCCCACGCGTCGTCGGGGGGAGCAGCCGCGCCCGTCAGCGCGAGGATCGCGGCGAAGATGCCGTCGGCGTCGATCCCCGACGCGTGCATCAGGTCCTCGGCGAGGCCCGCGGGGGCGAAGGCGTCGGGGTGCCCGAGGACGCGAAGCTTGCATGATACATCATTTTCGAAGAGCGCCTCGGCGACCGCCCCGCCGAGCCCGCCGGCCCGGGCGTGGTCCTCGACGGTGATCACCCGCCCGGCGCGGGCGGCCGCGGCGCAGATCGCGTCGCGGTCGAGCGGCTTGACGGTGTGGACGTCGAAGACGCCGACGGCGACGCCGGCGCGCTCGGCGCGGCGCGCGGCCTCGAGGGCCTCGGCGACGGGGGGCCCGTTCGCGAGGACGACCACGTCGCCGCCGGCGCGGAGCTCGCGCGCGCGGCCGAGGGTGAGACGCGGCGACGGCTCCTCGTACACGAGGCGGTCGGAGCCGCGCCCCACGCGGAGGTACGTCGGCCCTCCCGCCGCGAGAGCCGCCGCGAGCAGCGAGCCGGAGGCGTGCCCGTCGGCGGCCACGAGGACCCGAAGCCCCGGGATCGCGCGCAGCAGCGCGACGTCCTCGAGCGCGTGGTGGGTCGGCCCGCCCGCGCCGAAGGCGACGCCGCCGAGCGCTCCCACGAGCACGACGTCGCGGGCGTTGTAGGCGAGATCGGTCCGCACGAACTCGGCCGCCCGGAGCGCGCCGAACACGGCGTAGGTGCAGCACACGACGCGCATCCCCGCCGCGGCGAGGCCGGCCGACACCGCGATCATGTTCTGCTCGGCCACACCGACGTTGAGCACGCGGTCGGGCATCTCGGCCCGCATCGCGGCGAGCTTCGTGGTCGTCGACAGATCGGCCGACACCGCGACGACGCGCGGATCGCGGCGCGCCTCCTCGAGGAGCACGTCGCCCCACCGCTCGCGCTGGGTGACGAGGGGGGTGTCGCGCACCGTCCACGTGAAGCCGGTCACGCGCTTCACGGCCGCTCCCCCAAGCCTGCGAGCGCCTCCGCGAAGGCGTCGGAGTCGAGGGCGCCGTAGTGCCACTCCGGCCGGCCCTCGAGGCGCGCGACGCCTTTGCCCTTCACGGTCTCGCACACGACGACGTAGGGCGCG